>JAUZPN010000174.1 GCA_030705885.1 Bacillota bacterium
AATCCATCTAAATGTGGCATTATTATATCCAGTATAACTAAATCAGGTTTTTTCTCCTGAATTAAATTCAATGCCTCTACTCCATCTTTTGCAATACCTATTACTACAATATCTCTTTGATTTAATAAATAGTCATTAAGAATATTACAAAATTCTTTATTATCATCTGCAATGATAACTTTAATTTTTGATTCTTCCATAATTTAATACCCCTCTCATTAATATAATTACCATATCCTAACATTTAATTCGACAAAAGTACAATAAATCCTTCTAAAAAAATAATTTTTTTTTTATTTTTAATAAATATTTACCTTCCTACAATATATCTTATATCATAAAAAATAAAATGCAAGAAATATTTATTATTTTCTTGCATTTTACAGTTTATTTTCCTGATGCTTCTAAATCCTTTATCATCCATTCAATATATATTCCATAACCTTGATCTGGTTTATTAATTAGTACATGAGTTACAGCTCCTACAATTTTATCATTTTGAATGATAGGACTTCCACTCATACCCTGTACTATCCCTCCTGTTTTCTCTAGAAGAATTGGGTCTGTTATTTTAATAATCATACTTTTTGGCCCTGGTTCATTTTGTGATAATAATTTTTGAATTTGAATATTGTATAGTTTTGGAGATTCTCCATCAATTGTTGTTAATATTTTTGCATTTCCTTCTTTAATTTCATTTCTTAATGCTATTTTAAGAGGTTTATTAATCACATCATTTTTTAAAGGTATATTACTCTTTCCAAAAATACCGCACTCAGTATTAGTATAAATTTGACCTACCATATTATCTTCATCAACAAATATTCCTTTTAATTCACCTGGTGTACCTTTAATACCTTTTTTCACTGAAATTATTGATGATTTTACTATCTGCCCATAATTTACACTTAAAATTGTTCCTGTATCAACATCTGTTATTGGGTGTCCAAGTGCTGCAAATTTTTTACTGTTTGCATCATAAAATGTTAATGTACCAACTCCAGCTGTTGAGTCTCTGACCCAAAGTCCTATTTTGTAGTTATTATCCAAACTACATTTGACAGGCTGAACTTTTCTTTGAATTTTTTCTCCTTTTCTTTCGATTAAAATTTCTGATTCTTTTCCTTGTGATGAATTAATTACACTGACTAGTTCCTCAGCACTATTTATTGATTGATTATTAATGCTTATTATGCTGTCACCTATCTGCAGACCGCTGTTTGCTGCAGGACTAGCTACTTTACCACTTTGGGTTTCTATATCTGATAATGCAACAATTAAAACACCTTTTGTATTTAACTTAACCCCAACTGGCTGACCTCCAGGATATAGCATAATATCAGATGGTATTGTTTTCATATCTACTGTCTTAACTTTAAAAATGCCTAATAAATTTACATTAACTTTTTGATCAAATTGTTTATTACATCCTAAATTTGAAACATTAAATGATTCATTACTATCAGTAAATTTTATAAAAAAGTTGTCTTGAATTGCATCACCTGCTCTTACAAATATAGTATCAGGTATTTGCTTTGCATTAAAAAAAACAACTGTAAAAGATAATATGATAGAAGCAAAAATACAACCAATATTTCTTATTCTTTTTTTATTCATGCATTTACCTCCTCTATCAGTTTTTTTATTATCTTTAACTTACCCTTTATATTATTTAATTATGCTATTATAAAATTTCATTATAAGATACTACTATGGGTTAAGTTCTAATTAATTCATACAAAAATAAACTATAGTAATAATGTAAACAAAATTACTATAGTTTATTTTTCTCATTATTTATTTTTTTATGTATACTATCGTTGTCACATTTATTTCAATTTAATTAGTTCTTTCTTTTTTGAATCTGCTTTTGAAATCATTTCTTTAGCATGTTCTAAAGTAAGCTTTGTAACTTCTGCACCACCAGTTAATCTTGCTATTTCATATTCTTTATCCTCTAAAGAAATTTTATCAATATTAGTAAAAGTATTGTTATTTTTTATTTCTTTTTTTATTAAGTAATGCACATCTGACGTACATGCAATCTGAGGAAGATGTGTCACACAAAAAACTTGATGAGATGTTGATATTAAAAACATTTTTTCAGATACACTTTGAGCTATTCTGCCGCTTATTCCTGTATCAATTTCATCAAAAATAACAGTTGGTATTTTATCTTTATCTATAAATACGGTTTTTAAAGCCAGCATAATCCTTGAAAGTTCTCCTCCTGATACAATTTTCTCCAAAGGTTTCAATGGTTCACCTGGATTTGTTGAAATTAGAAACTGAACTTTATCCATTCCATTTTCGCTGTAATTATCAGTTAAGTTTACTTCAATTTTAAAAATGCTTTTTTCTAAACCAATATAATTAAATTCAATCTTTATTCTTTTTTCTAATTCAATGCTTATTTCTTTCCTTTTTATATTTAATTTATTAGCATCATCTATTATTTTCTTATGGATATTTTCTTTTTCAAATTCAAGTTTTTCAATAATCTGAGTACTATCAATTAATTCTTCATACTTTGTTTCAATTTTACTTTTATATTCTAATACTTCTTCAATAGTTTTTCCATATTTCTTTTTTAATAAACTGATTTGATAAATTCTGCTGTTAATATTTTCTAACTCTTCTTTATCAAATATAATTGACTCTTTTAAATCACGTATTTCTTCCATATCTTCTTCTAAATTATAATAAATTCCCTCTAGTTTATCTGTAGTACTCTTTATTTTATCTGAATGCTTTTCAATATTTTTAAGTTCTCTTATTATAGAACCTATAGAATCGTATACAGATACAGATGTTTCGCTGCCATTATGTAAAATTTCATACGAAGAAGATAATACCATATTTATTTTTTCTGCATTTGAAAGGATAGAAAACCTCTCTTCAAGTTCTAAATCTTCTCCTAATTTTAAATCGGATTTTTTTAATTCTTCAATTTGATAATTATAAAAGTCTATTAATTTTTCTCTTTCTCCATCATTACCTTTTAATGATGTTAATTTATCATCAATTTCTTTTAACTTTATGTACTCTGATTTATATTTTGCAATTAACTCTTTTATTTCATTTCCACCGTAATAATCCAGATATAATAAATGATTACTTGATTCAAGCAAACCTTGATTTTGATGCTGACCATGTATATCAATTAAAGTCGATGTTATAGCTTTTATACTAGAAATAGGCAGTGTTCTTCCATTAATTTTTGCCATGCTTTTTCCATTTTGTAATGTTTCTCTGCTTATGATTACCAAATCCTCATATTCTATTCCCATGTCTTTCAAAAATTCTTCAGTTTTAGGATTTTCAATAGTAAAAACTGCTTCAACAAAAGTTCTCTCAGCACCATTTCTAATAATATCTCTAGTAAACTTACCTCCGACTACATAATTAATTGCATCAATGAAAATTGACTTTCCTGAACCAGTTTCTCCAGAAAACACATTAAATCCTTTATCAAAGTTTATACTTAAATTTTCTATTAAAGCAAAATTAATAATATTTAATTGCAAAAGCATTATTAAAACCTCTATTCGTTATTTAACATTTTTTTGATCTTTTGAACTAGTTCTTGTGCTTTTTCAACTGTTCTAACAATAATAAATATTGTATTATCTCCTGCTATAGTACCTGCAATTCCATCGAAATTTAATGAATCTATAGCTTCACATGCTGCATTAGCAGAACCAGTCATAGTTTTTATGACAATAAAATTTTCAATATTTTCTACTGATAAAATAGTTTGTGCAAATATAGTGACTAACTTTTCGGATAAAAATTTTTCAACTGGAAGTATTGATGCATATTTATACTTTCCGCTAGGTGTTAGAACTTTTATAAGTTTCAATTCTTTAATGTCTCTTGAAACAGTAGCTTGTGTTACATCCATCCCTCCATTTTTAAGTTCTTCTGCCAATTCTTCTTGAGTTTCAATATCCTTTAAGTTAATTATTTCTAATATTTTTCCTTGTCTTGCAACCTTCATTTTAATTCACCTTCACAATCTTTATTTCTAGAAGCCATTTTTTTTCGTAAAACACTAAAATAATTGTTATTATTATTTAATTTAATAAGTCTGCATATACTAGTACTGCTTGTAACAATGATTTCATCTTCATCATCTATTTCTATTGATTCCTGACCATCAACAGTTAAATAAACGCTCTCATATTTCTTGTTAATTTTAATCTTAATTTTACTTTTACTATCAAGGACAATAGTTCTAGTTTCTAGAGAATGTGGACATATTGGAGTAACAGAAATCAAGTCAAGAGTTGGATAAATAATTGGTCCTCCAGCAGATAATGCATATGCAGTTGAACCAGTTGGTGTTGAAACAATTACTCCATCTGAAATAAAGGTTGTATAAAATATTTCATCAATAAATATACTATATTTTACTATTCTTGCCAAAGTACCCTTAGATAATACAACATCATTCAATGCATCAAATTCATTTTTTTTATTTTTATTTTGAACTATACATTGTAACATCATTCTATTTTCAACATAAAAATCTCCATTATTCAAATAAATTAATGCATTTATAATTTCAGAACTTTCAACCTCTGTTAAAAAGCCTAAATTACCTATATTGACTCCTAATATAGGTATTTGATATTTAACCAGTTTTCTTGCTGTCCTAAGTATTGTTCCATCCCCGCCTAAAGAAATAACTAAGTCTAATTTGCTGTTTTCATCTTTATCTAATCCTTCACAATTTCTAAAAACTTTTATATTTATTTTTCCAATAATGTTATAAATACTGTCCATAATAAAGTTTAAAATTTTGCTGCTGGGATCCTTGCTGTCATTTATGTTTACTCCTATATTTTTCATAATATCTTTATTCTAAACCTCCATGAGCATTGTTTACAACTTCTTCGATAATATTAGTTTCTAGTTTTTCAATATAGTCTTTTTCTTTTGTGAAATAAATCAAATACTCAATATTTCCTTCAGGTCCTTTTATTGGAGAAAAACTAATACCTATTATTTTTAGATTATTTTTATGGACAAAATTAACTATCTTCTCAATAACTTCCATATGGGTGTCTTTATCTCGTACAACACCTTTCTTTCCAACTTTATCCCTGCCAGCTTCAAACTGCGGCTTTATTAAAGCTACAATTCTTCCATTTTCCTTTAATAAATTCAAAACTGCAGGTAATACAGTTTTTAATGAAATAAATGAAACATCTATACTGGCAAAGTCCCCATATGCTTCTGAATCACTAATTGAATAATATCTAATGTTAGTTCTTTCAATACATTCAACCCTTGGGTCTATTCGTAATTTCCATGCAAACTGACCATATCCAACATCAATTGCATATACTTTAGCAGCATTGTTTTGAATCATACAATCTGTAAAACCTCCAGTAGATGCACCAATATCATAACAAATTTTATTACTCAAATCGATTTTAAATTCTTTAATAGATTTTTCTAATTTCAGTCCGCCTCTGCTTACATATGGAAGGCTGTTGCCTGTAACTTCTATATTAGCAGCTGTCTTTACTTTTTCGCCGCATTTATCAACTCTTTTACCATCTACTAATACTTCTCCAGCCATTATACTGGCTTTTGCTCTTTCCCTTGAAGAAAAGAGACCTTTATTTACTAATAATATATCTAATCTTTCCTTGGGTTCTGACATAGCCGACTCCTCACAATGAATTTA
>JAUZPN010000175.1 GCA_030705885.1 Bacillota bacterium
ATAAAAATCATGCCGGCATAGTATTAAGAAGTATTAAAGCCCTAAAATCAAAATTGAGGTGAAGTTATGAGAACAGTAAAACAAGTTTCGGATTTAACAGGAATAAGTGTGCGTATGCTACACCACTATGATAAGCTTGGATTGTTAAAACCAAGCAAGCTCACAGAGGCAGGTTACAGGCTTTATGATGATGAAGCTCTTCAAACCTTGCAGCAGATTTTATTTTTTAAGGAACTTGATTTACCACTAATGGAAGTTAAAGAAATCATAACCAGTCCTCAATTTGATAAGATGGAAGCTCTGGAAAATCATAAGAAACTGATCATTTTAAAACGAGATAGATTAAATGATTTGATAGAGCTTATAAATAAAACCATAAAAGGAGAGAGTGCGATGAGTTTTAAAGAATTTGATATGAGTGAATATTATAATGTACTGGAAGAATTCAAGAGAGAAAATAGAGATAAAGTAATCAGGCACTTTGGAAGTGTAGATAAATTTGATGAAATGATTGAAAAATGTAAAGCTGCAGAAGAAAAAATTGCCGAGATGGCTGTAAAAGAATATGGAAGTATAAAAAAATATGCTGAAGCTGTAAAGAATAATTTGAATAATTCTGTGGCAATGACTAAAGCTGAACAAATTGATGAATTTAAAAAAGATTGTTTTTATGAAAGAAATCCTGAACTAAAAGAGCTATATAAAAAACTTACAGCCGACTTAAGTAAAGATCCTTCTTCAGAGGAGATTCAACAAATTGCTGGTGAAATAACTAGCATAGCTAAAAGAGATTATGAGGCTTTTAAAAATGAACTTGGTGATTATTATTGGCTTAGTATTGTACGATTTTATTCAGTATTTTCTGAGGAATTAGAAAAACTTGATAAGGAAAATGGTGGAGTTGGCATGGCGTGGATAAATGAAAGATATGGAAGTGGAGCATCAAAATTTATCGGAAAAGCTTTGGAAACTTATCTAGGGGATTATGAACCTAAATTAGAAACTCTATATAAAAAGCTTACAGCTGACTTAAATAAAGATCCTTCTTCAAAGGAAATCCAAGAAATTGTTTCTGAGATAGTAGATGAGACACAAAAGCAGCATGAAGCTTTAAAAGTTGATGTAGGAGAAAATTATTGGAGCTATCAGGCAGAGCAATATCTGTCAGCAGATTCTATTATAAAAAAAGCAATGGATAAGAAATATGGAGATGGTGCAGCTAAATTTATTGGAGAAGCCTTAAAACAAAATAAATGCTGCATATAATTATATTATACTTTCCTCGGACACATTTAGTTCCAATTAATTTGTAAATGATAGCGAGGTGAAGCTTCTTTTAGAAATTTATTGGAACTTTGTGACCGAGGATAGTATAGATATATGCAGCAAAAATATTGAATCTTAAGAAATTTTAAGAATTATTGAAGTATATGATAAAATAGATTTATTTTTTATTTTCTTCTTTATAATTCAGATATCCAGCAACAAATACTGCTGGGGAATTCCAATAAATTGTAATCTCATTAGTGGAATAACTCTCCATATTGTCAGTGAAACACTTCGCAGGTGCTTTTCCTTTACAATCAGCTTCAGCTCTAGAATCCAGCAAAGCAGAGCAAGGTCCTCCTGAAACAAGTCCTGGAACTGGTTCTAAAATATCATCACCTTCAGATGGTCTGTGATGTGGGTGCATTATTGGTTTTGAACCATAACCTGATAAATAGCACTGACTTAATGAATTTGCTCCTAATAAATAATTCCATTGATGAATTGCTGCATCTATATATGTATGATCATGCACAAGCATATCACAAATGATTAAATGCATTGCATTATTAAGTATCTCCATGTTACTGCCCCATATATATTCATTAGCTTTTAATGTAACATTGTATCCATCTTTTTCACTTACTTCTTTAAAAGCTTCAGCCTTTTCTATAAATCTAGTCTTTAAAACCTCATATATTTCTAAATCTACTTTTGATTTTTCTGTGAAAAGATAAGCAATTGTTCCATAACCGCTCATATCTGCCCATCCTAAAGTATTTGCATCTGATAATTTGGAAAATATATTTTTAAAATTATCATGATATTCTATCTTTCCTGTAGTTCTATATAGTTCTGCAGCTGCCCAATATCGTTCATCGAAATCTGAATCATCCCCGTATTCGCCAGAATTCATATTAGGAGGATTTTTGAAAAGAGCTGGTTCAGGATTATTTATCAGCCAGTTCCATGCTTTTTCAGCGGCTAACAAACACTTTTCAGCAAATTTATTATCATTATTCTTATAAACTCTTGATGCTAAAGCCATAACAGCTGCAAAGTCTCCTGTTGCTGGACTTGACTCTGGATAAATAACTAATGGCTCTAAATCCTCTTCTGGCATAATCATATCTGGGAAAAATTGAGTAGCAGCCTTGTGATATACTGCACCAGTTTTAGGATTCTGCATTTTGAAAAGCCAATCTAACTCGTACTTCGCTTCACTTAATATATCTGGTAGTTTATCACTGCTCTTAGGAATGTTTATTTCGTTTTGAAAAGTTTCCTTGAAAAATTCATAGGATAAAAGTAAATCTGCAACAGCTTTAGCAGCTGCAACTACATACCTTCCATAATCTCCAGCATCATGCCAGCCTCCGCTGATTTCTATTTTAGTGTTCGGATTATCATATAATATTCCTTCACTCATATGACAAGCAGCATGCTTCCATTTACCTGCATACTCTTCATTCAATTCCATACCACACCTTTGTAAATAGAAAGCTTTAAGTAATCCATCTTTCACATCTTCGTAAACCTTATCATCAATTTTAAAGCTGTATGAAGCTTTATTATCAATTAATATGTAATATTCACCTGGCGTTTTAATGTCAGAAAAATCACCCTTTGCTACAGCTTCTCCAGTTGATTCATCAAATGATGAAGAATGAATATTTCCTTTCAAAACTACTTGATTATTAATTTTATTTAAAACTTGAAATTCTGTTCCTTCTCCAGTATAGTAAAAAACTTTTTTAATATTTGATTGATAGCCTAATTGATTTATATGGATATTTTCCATTACTAAAACCTTCCTTTCGCTAGTTGTAATATTAATGATATATTTTCCTCAGACACATTTAGTTCCACTCAATTTATAAATGATAGCAGAGAATCTTCTTTTATAAATTTAGCGGACTTTGTGACCGAGGATATTATAAATAGATAGTTAAACATATTATATCATATATTATAACTTTATGGTCAAGTATAGTTTATGCAGTAAATACACCACCCTTAACTTTCAACCCCAACGGCTTTTCCTGCAATTAAGCTTTTCTGAACATCTATAATTCTCTGATTGGCAGAACCTCTGAATCTAATAGTGTCATCTTTTTTACCCTCATCAAACTTTCCATCTACCAAAACATCAATATTATTCAGCAGTTCTTTCCAGCCTTTTTTTTCATCTTTATGTTCTAATATATATTCAAAAGTATATCCTGTATACGTCCATATATTAAGTCCTGCCTTTTTAACTTCCTTGGCTATATATGAAAATTTATCAGCCTGTTCTAAAGGGTCTCCGCCTGAGAATGTCACTCCGTTAATAATAAAGCTTTTTTTTATGTCGCATATTATTTTATCCATATCTACAAGCTCTCCGCCTTCTAATGAATGGGTATCTTGATTAAAGCAGCCTTTACAATTATGTTTGCAGCCCTGTGCAAACAAAACTCTTCTAATTCCCGGCCCATTAACTAAGCTTTCATATGCAATTCCTGAAAGTCTTACAAAATCGCTACTTTCCATCTCAATTTAACTGCAAATCACCGAAGAAAAAATCATGCTTTCTTCGATGACCTGCACATACCCCCTTTACTCTACATCATTATATATATGCTCATTTGTAGCATGAGATATTCTATCATGTCTTTCTGCTACTTTTCCTGAACCAAATCTTTCATCTAAGCTTAAATACCCTGTTACTCTTGATATACCCTGAATGTCATGACTCTTACATTTAGGACATTGATTTCCGCCGCCGTGAATATACGTACCGCAGCTTCTGCAGTATTTTATATGGAAGTTGATACCTAAATAACTGATATTAGTATGTTTATATGCATAATTTAGTATACTCATAACCACTTCTTCAGATGGATAATCATCTATTTCAATGTAACTTATATGTCCTGCATTACACATTTTATGGTATGGTGCTTCAATATCAATTTTGTCCTGTATTGATATTGGATAACCTACAGGAACATGGTAACTGTTAGTATAGTAGTCTTTATCTGTTACACCTTTTATTTCTCCAAAAATCTTTTTATCCTGCAGTATAAACTTACCGCTTAAGCCTTCTGCCGGTGTTGCATAAGTACTCCAGTTTAAACGAGTTTCTTTTGTAAGTTTATCTGTATATTCTCTTATAAAACCAACAATTTTTAATCCAAGTTCTCTTGATTTATCATCTTCTCCGTGATGTTTACCAGTTAATGCTGTTAAAGTTTCAGCCAGTCCTATAAACCCAATAGCCCAAGTTCCCTGCTTTAATATTGGTTCAATGCTGTCATCAGGCTGTAAGTCTTCTGAACCCTTCATAAGCTTTTGTCCTGCAACAAAAGGTAAATCTTTTACTCTAAGCTTTTTAAGTATTCCATATCTATGCATTAGTGCTTCCCTTGCCAAATCAAGTCTGCTTCTAAGTATAGAAAAGAATTTATCTATATCTCCCTTAGCCTGAATACCTACTCTTGGCAGGTTTAGTGTAGTTGGTGCAATATTACCTCTTCCTTTTGTTCCTGGTTCTCCATTAACATTTGACATAATGTATGTACGACATCCCATTGTAGCTGGTAATATTCCTTTATCATAATAGATTTTATTAAAATCTGCATCTATATTCATAAAAGTAGGATTCATCCTCTTGCTTGCCACTCTGCAGGCAAGTTTGAACAAATAGTGGTATGGATCATTAGGTTCTCTGTTCACACCTTCTTTTACCCTAAAAATTATGTTAGGGAATATTGGCTGTTCACCAAGTCCTAATCCTTTTTCATACTCTAAAAGAAAAACTTCGCAAATTAATGCAGCTTCTTTAGACTGTGGAATACCTAAATTTATAGATGAAAAGGGAACCTGAGAACCTGCTCTGCTGTGCATTGTGTTTAAATTATAAACAATACCCTGCATAGACTGTTCAACAGCTCTTCTTAACCTTTTTTCTGTTTCTGCTTCTATCTTTTCTTCTGCCACACCTAAATCTGCTAATTCTTTTTTAATGCTCTCTCTAGTTGGCTCAATAAATACAGCCATATCATTATCAAAATCCGGATGAGACTGCCCTCCAAACATATCATTTTGTGCTGACTGTAGCAGTATACAAGATAATTCGCAGGCTGACTCTATTCTTTTTGGTTTTCTTATATATCCATAGCCAGTGTTAAAACCTTGAGTTAATATTTCTTTTGTTGGAATATGTAGACAGTTTGTAGTCAAATTGTAACTGTCTAAATCATGATAATATATATCTCCATTTTCATGAGCCTTAGCTAAATGCTTTGGCATGACTGCTAAATTATGCCATTTATTAGATTCACTTGCTATTCTTAATAGCTTAGAACTGAAATTGTTTCCAACATTCGCATTGTCCCTATCAGTTTCAACACCAATTTGTTCTATGGCTTTCATTAAATCTGA
>JAUZPN010000176.1 GCA_030705885.1 Bacillota bacterium
ATACCTTTTTCTATTAATTTTTCTCCGTAAAAACCTATGCCCTTTAACTCATATATAAGCAGATCTTGTAATGCTGCAACCTCTGCATTTTTACCACAATTGCCCGCTTTTGTGCATGCTTTTCCACCTATAGTCTGCTCACACTGAAAACAAAACATCGTATCTACCATTTTACATTCTCCCTTCTAGCTTTAATACTAAATAACCCATAAATTATTGTGTGTATTATTAAATATTGTATACATTATTTAATATTTTATAGCTGCTGCTAGACTGTTGAAAACATTACATTTTATCCATCAGTGTTTTTTTAATTTAAATATCAATTAATTAATATAATTTAGGTATTATAATATAAAAAAATAGAAGCCTGAAAGGTTATATTCCCTTACAGACTTCTGTATAAATTACTTTTGTGCTGTTAAACATATGACTTACATCGGTTCAAATTCACCAAAACTTTTGACTAAGAGCATCATATCATTTATCTAAACTATCAAGATAACTTACTGCATTTAGAGATGCTACCTGCCCTTCTCCTGCTGATTTCATATACTGATAAGGCTTTCCTGTGATATCTCCTGCAGCATAAAGGCCTGGTAAGTTTGTTTCCATCTTTCTATTTACCTTTATATGCATTTCATCCATTTCTAGTCCTGGTACAAGCTGTTCTGGTCTAACACTGTCTTTCAAAATAAACACTGCATCTGTTATAATTTCTCTATCTTTTAATATAAGTTTATCAACTTTATTTGTACCTTGAATACTAATAGGAACTCCATTTACTATTTCAACATTAGAATTCATTTTAAAATTTTCTCTAAACATAGGCACAAATTTAACTTTATTAACAAGTTCACTAATGAAATCAGCTTCTTCTGCTGCTTCTTTATTATATCCTATTACTGTAACAGTTTTGCCTTTATATAATGGTGCATCACAAGTAGCACAATAGCCTACTCCTCTTCCTAAAAACTCCATTTCACCTTCTAAAGGCTTAGAAAATTCTACACCTGCAGCTATTATTACAGCAGATGCTTCATAAGTTTTATCATTAACCATTAATGTAAAATAATCACCCATTGCATAAATATTATTAATTCTTTCTGCTGTTATTTCAATATCCATAGCTTTAAGCTGTGATAAAAATTTATCTTTAAGATGCTCTCCAGTAATACTTTCTAGTCCTAAATAATTATTTATTTTAGGGGCTTTTAATATTTTATTACTTAATTCACTGTTACCAAATAAGATAATACTTTTATTTCTTATTTTTGCATTGATAGCTGCGGATAAACCAGCTGGTCCACTGCCAACTACAGCTATATCGTATCTGTTACTCATAATGAAATATCTCCTTTATTATGAATATTGCTCTAATTTGCTTTTCAAAACTCCTTTTGGCTGAAATCCTATCATTTTATCAACAGCAGCTCCATCTTTAAAAATTATTACTGTTGGAACATTCATAATTTTATATTCTTGAGCTAAATCACCGCTATTATCTACATCAACTTTAAATACTTTTGCTTTTCCTTCAACTTCTTCACTTAATTCTTCAATTATAGGTGCAAGCATCTTGCATGGTCCGCACCAAGATGCTGAAAAGTCAACTAAAACTGTACCTTTGCTATTTAAAACCTCATTTTGAAATTCATTGCTATTTAATTCTCTTGCCATAATAAAACCTCCTTAAAAAAATCATTTAGTATATTAGCAGTTTCTTATATACTTATATTATTCTATTAATTAGTTTTTGTCAATATATTTTTATTATTCATTTGAAATTTTTTTAATTCATTTTTTCTATTTTATTTCAAAGTATAAACTTCTTTAATTTTAGTTATTCATAAAAAATCTAATTCTTTCAAACTACTATATCTTCCTGTCTTTTATCCTTATCTGCTGCAATAATTATCCTTGAGTACTTGAATCACATTTTTAATTCTCTCATCTTGTATAGAATAAGTAATTGAAAGTCCACACTTTTTTGAATCTAAGATTCTGTGGGCCTTTAACATAGCTAAATGCTGCGATAAAGCTGACTGTGTAAGATTATTAATTCTTTCATGAAGCTCACTTACTGTCATAGGAGATTCTAACAAATAACATACTATCAATAATCTATTTTCATTTGCTAAAACCTTTAATAACTCTGCTATGTCCTTTGATTTATCCATTTAATGAATTCCCCCTGTATTGCTTATACTATACTTTCCTCGTCACATTTAGTTCCACTTAATTTATAAATAACAGCAGAGAGAAGCTTCTTTTAGAAATTTAGTGGAACTTTGTGACCGAGCATAGTATATACTAACGATTATTAATCATTTTAGATAATGCATCTGCTAAAGATGAATTTATTGGTGCTTCATTTTCTTGTTTCATTTTTTTAATAATATTTGAAACTTCTCTTTTATTAACTTTATCAGCTTTATTATCAAATCTTTTATTAAAAGATGATGCTTTTTCTCTAAAATTACAGTTTGTATTTGAGCAGACATATATTCTGCCTTCACCTTGTCCTTTAAGTTCTAATCTTTTTTTACATTCTGGGCATCTAACATTTGTAAAGTTACTTACATTTTCTCTATATCCACATTCTCTATCTTGACATACATTCATGACACCATGTTTACCTTTAACTTCTAACATATATTTTCCGCAATTAGGACACTTTTTACCTGTAACATTATCATGTTTAAACTTATCATTACTTTTCTTAACATTTTGAACAAGCTCAGCTGCATATTTTCTCATTGATTCTGTAAACTCTTTTGGATCTTTTTTGCCTTTGCTTATAAGTTCTAAATCAAGTTCCCATTTAGCAGTCATCAATGGTGATTTTAATTCATCTGGCACCAAATCTATAAGCTGTTTTCCTTTTGATGTAGGAATGATTTCTTTTCCATTTTTCTCTATATAGAACATATTAAATAATTTTTCAATGATATCGGCTCTTGTAGCAACTGTTCCTATACCTCCAGTTTCACTTAATGTTTTAGCTGAAACTTTATCTACATCAACATATTTTTGTGGATTTTCCATTGCTGAAAGTAAAGTTCCTTCATTAAATCTTTCTGGCGGCTTAGTTTTAAGTTTTTTGCTTTCAACTGATGTAATATTTAATGTATCACCTTTTTTAACTACCGGCAGCACTTGACTTCCTTTTTCATCTTCATCTTCTGCTATATCATTAGATTTGTCATAAACTTTCTTCCATCCTTTAGACTTAACTACATTTCCTTTAGCTATAAATGTTTCACCATTAATGTCTACAGTTATAGTTGTCTGCAGATATTCATACGGCATCATCATAACAGACAAAAATCTCTTAACTACCAAATCATAAATATGTCTTTCTTCACTGCCTAAAAGAGCTATATTTCCTCTTTCTTCAGTTGGAATGATAGCATGGTGATCACTTACTTTACTGTTATCGACAAATCTTTTATCAGCATTTATTTTTCCTTTTAATATTTCAGATGCATAATCTCTGTATGTGCCTACAGAAATTGCTTTTAAGCGATCTGGTAATGTTTCCACTATATCACTTGAAATATATCTTGAATCTGTTCTTGGGTATGTTAAAACCTTATAATTTTCATATAATCTCTGCATTATAGAAAGTGTCTGTTTAGCTGAGTAACCAAATAATCTATTAGCATCCCTTTGAAGCTCTGTTAAGTCATAAAGGGCAGGTGAATATTTCTTCTTAAAAGTTTCAGTAATACTAACTACATTTCCTTCTTTCCCTTTAACTGATGAAAGAACTTTATTTACTATACTTTCATCAAATATCCTGCTGTTATTGTTTTTATCTCTCCACTCAAGATCAAATCCCTTCGATCTTGCATTAATTATAAAATAATCTTTAGGCTTAAAGTTTTTTATTTCTTCATCTCGATTAACAATCATAGCTAGGGCTGCAGATTGAACTCTGCCTGCAGTTAATTGAGCATTATATTTACATGTAAGAGCTCTTGTAATGTTAAGTCCAACAACCCAATCTGCCTCTGCTCTGCAGGAAGCTGCCTTGTATAAATTATTATACTGTACTGCTGGTTTAAGGTTTGTAAATCCATCTTTTATTGCTTTATCTGTTTGCGATGATATCCAAAGCCTCTTTAAATTTTTATGAACCCCAGCCTTTTCCAAAATCCATCTGGCAACAAGTTCACCTTCTCGACCAGCATCGGTACCTATAATAATTTCTGCAACATCATTTCTATTCAGCTGCTCCTTAACTACATTAAACTGTTTACCACTCTGCTTTATTACAACAAGTTTTAATCTGTTTGGAAGCATTGGCAGATCTTCTATCTTCCAACTTTTATATTTATCATCATATATCTCAGGATCTGCTAATGTAACTAAATGACCTAATGCCCAGGTAACTATATACTTATCACCTTCTAAATATCCATTTCCTTTTTTACTGCATTTCAAAACTCTAGCATATTCTCTCGCTACTGAAGGCTTTTCTGCCAAAACTAATATTTTACTCATTATATTTCCTTTCCCGTATAAGTACACTATCCTTATCACTAAGCTCTGCTAAATTTCTAAAAGATCTTCTATTCTCTATCATTTACAAATTAATTGGAACAAATGTGATGAGGAAAACATAAAACACTCTATATTTCATTAAGAATTTCCGCAAATTTTTTAATATCTTCTGCATTTTCAAAAGCTGCCTGAGCTCTCTTGCTGTTTCCGCCGCCTTTTCCTCCAAATTGTTTTACTTTTTCTTTGTAAATCTTTCCACAATCTACAGAAAAGCTTCCATTTTGAGCATAAATAAGCTTTTTATCGCTCAGTGAACCTATAATTAATATTAACTCATCATCTTTTAAACATTCATAAACATTTTGTACATAATCAAAATTTTTATCTTCATAAAGCTTAATAACTTTCTTGTTTAAAGAATTTTTAACAAGCTCTGCAGCTTCTATTTTAGCCAAACCTTTATTTAATTCAATTAGCTGCTTTTTTAAATTAAATATTTCTTCATTTTGATTATTAACGATTTTGATTATTCCATTCTCATCTGTAGAAAGGCTTCTTCCTAACTCAGTTAAAATATCCTGCTTTTTAATATAATCACTTAAAGCTCTTTTTCCGCAGACAAAGTAGATTCTTGTCATACCCTTATACTTTTCACTTTTAAGTATTTTAATTATGCCTACCTCTCCTGTTCTATTAACTGGAGTACCGCAGCATGCACTATAGTCAACTGTTCCCATTTGAACTATTCTTATTCTTCCTTCTGCTTTTATTTCTTTTCTAAGAGGAAGTTTCAAAGCTTCTTCTTTAGTTAAAAAATAAGTTTTTATTTCTTCATTTCTATATAAATATGAATTAGCTTCAATTTCAGCTTTTTTTATCATTTCTTCTGTTAAATCTTTAATATCAATATCAATAGTAACATAATCTGCACCCATATGAAAACCTGCATTTACTCC
>JAUZPN010000177.1 GCA_030705885.1 Bacillota bacterium
AAAAATATTTTTATAATTAATAATTTATTTTATAAATAATATGTTGTATAATATAATATATGTCTTAATTTAGAAAGTTTAATATCTCATTTTTACTCTGCAGATTATAAAAAGAGCTTGTTTAAATTTTAGATTTAATTAAATGCATGTGGAGGCGAAAAGTAACTTGGGTAAAATAATAACTTTTGGCACTTTAAAAGGCGGGACAGGAAAGACTACTGTAGTTTTTAACACTGTAGGCATATTAGCATCGAGAGGGTATAATGTATTAGTAGTCGATATAGATCCTCAGGCAAACATAACATCTGATTTGTGCGTAGATGAAACTGTGCCAGAATATAAGGGTATTAAGGAAGTCTTTGAAAACGATAATATAAATATTGAAGAGGCAATTACTAAAGCACCATTAACAAATTTTCCTACTTTAGATATTATGGGAGCATGTATGGGTTTAACTTCTACTGAACTTAGGGTAGCAAGTGTACCAGCCAGAGAGTTTTTAATTAAAAAGAAATTTAAAAAAAACAAGGAAATTTTGGATAGATATGATTACATAATCTTCGATACAAATCCTAGTATGTCAGTTATTAATCAGAATAGTTTTGTAGTTAGTGATGCAATTGTACTTGTTTCTGATGTTGGAGTTAATGCACTTAAAGGAATTGAATTATTTATAGCACTTTGGCAGGATATATCAAGCAGACTTGATATTGATGATAACATCAAGGGATTATTAGTAAATAAATTAGATTATTCAAAGAATATATCAAAAGAATTTATGGAATATTGTACTGAAGAAGAAGATTTAAGAAAAATAATATTTAATAATAACATTGCATTTAATGAAAAACTTCCAGAGGCAGAACTAGAACGTAAGCCTGTGAATATTTTGTTTAGTAATGAAGAAATATGTAATCAATTTAACCTATTCGTTGATGAATTAGTTGAAAGGGTTCAATAAGAGGAGGGGTATACAATGGCGAATAGATTTAGAACTGCAATAAAAGGAACAAGTGAGGAAATACTATCTACTGCTCGAGTTGAAGATTCAGATAAATTAAATGGTGAACTTCATAAAATGAGTGCTTCAAATTCAAGTACAGATTTAACAAACCGATTTAATAATGAAGAAAGTGTTTCTTTAAATGACAATCATCAAAATTATACAAGTGGAATTAGAAGAGTATTACAAAATAAGAATGCAAATGATATTAAAATTACTGAAAATAAAACGTTTGCTGAGGTATATGATTTTCTAAAAGATAAAATTAATAGCTCCTCAGAGGAATTAAGATTTAATAAATTGAGAGTGATTTTTGATGCTCTTTTAGAATACCCTAAAAACAGTAAACCAGTATTAATATGTGATTTAAAAGATAATATAGTATTTTGGGTAGAGTCTGTAAAAATGGCTGTATCATCTAAAATTGCACAAACTTTAGTATTTAGAGTATATCCTAATACAAATAACAACAATTACGCAAACTGTATGATATTTATAAATGGAAAGGAAGAAACTGGTATTAGAAGATCACACAGTGAATATGATCCTTCATTATGTGTTTTCAATATTATAAAAGGAACTGGAAGTAAAGTACAAATAGAAAGCGATTTTGCAAAGTTCGTAGTTGATGGCTATGAAAAAGGAGAGGAAGCTTTATCAAATTTCGGAAAATTTGTAGATAAATTTGATTACTTTACAATAGATACTGAAATTGAAAATTGCTCTAAATTATATACAATTGTAAATGATGGGCTGATTAGTAATGACTGCAGTGATCTACAACAGGCAATTAGTTTTGCAAATAAATATGGTTCCTCTGAGATTAAAAATCAATTAGTAGAAAAACTATTTGAAAGTGATATTACAAATGTAGAACTTGCACGTGAAGTTATTAAATTTATACTTGAGTTATTAGATTCAAATAGTAAAGAAGAGTTATATTTTAAAACTTATGAACTGTTTTTCCAGTGTACTAAGAACCTATTAGTTGATGCAGATGAGCAAAAAATTGCTGAAGCAGGTAGTTTCTATAAAGAGTCTGTAAATTTAATTATTAATAATGAAACATTTATTAAATATGCCTTAAACGGTGATAACATCTATGATATAATTGCATTTATATCTAATAAAGATAAAAAATATGCTAAGTTTTATTTATATAACTTATATATGCTGATAGAGAGAGGCAATGTTGATTGGACAAACAATGATGTTTGTTTTGATTTTATTGATAAATGCATAGATGTTTTCGTTGGAGATAAAGATGAAGTAGACTTTGCTGAAAAGACTATTTGTAAGACTCCTGAACAGTTTGTAGTTTTTTTACTTATGTATTATTATAAACTAAAGGAAATAACAACATATAATGAAAATGATGCAATTAAATTATATATTGAACAAATTAATGGACAATATAAAAACAATAATGAAGAAATTCGTAACCTTTTATATACAAAAGAGGGCGGCAGTGATGTACTAATAAGCGAGTTTTTAGTAGATTTAGATAAACAAGAAAACAAGAAACAATTTTTCTGGCAGTATGTTACTGATGTTTTTGAAAAAATTGATGGTTTTAAAGAAAAGTATTTTTCTGATGTTTTAAAACTTTACCTAGATAAAATCAGCAAAGAACACTATTATAAAGATGAATGCTATAATATTATTGGTATGGCAGTAAAAGAGCCTAGAATATTAAATGATGATATGGTTAAGTTTGTAATAGATGAATATGTAAATGAACTTCCATTTGCAAAACCTGATCCATTGACAGAAAGAATACTTAACAGCCTTACAATAATAAAGAAGGAAAGAAATATTGTATCTAATACAAATATTGAAGAGCTAATTAACTTTGGTTTTAAACTGGAGAATTCTAAAGATATTAATGAATTAAAATACTTAATTGTAAATAATATGCCTGATTTATCAAATGTTAATATTAAGAAGAAGGAACAATTTATAGAATGGTGCTTTAGTATATTATTTAAAAATAATAATTCAAATATAGAAGAATTAATACTATTTTATAATAATATAAAAGAATTAAATATGCCAAGCGGCAGCACTTATAAAGAATTCCTTACAAGCAAAGAGAATATAAATCAGTTAATATCAAATGAAAATCAACTTAGTATTAGGCAGATTCAATATTATGTAATTGTTGTTTTAGATTACTTAATTCATAGTCATAAACCATGGAATAAAGGTGAAGAATATATAAAATTTTTAACAATCTCAGTATTAAAATTTGAAAATTGCAGCAATGAATTTCAATATATTCTTAATTATGCAAGTAACAATTTGGCATATTTTAGTAATTTAATAGTTTTATATAGTAAAATCAGCGATAAAAATCTTAAGGAAGCAGTACAATATTTTAAACTTAAGTGCCAATTAAATGGAGAAGAATGGGCAAATGATATATCAATTTATATAGGAGAAAATTTAGATTATGGTTTATTCTCATTTGAAGAATTTAAATCTAGATTTGAAGATAAAAATGATAAAACAACATTCTTCTGGAAATATAATGACGTTGTTTTTGAAAATAGTCCTTCATATAAAGTCCAATATTTTTCAGATGCATTAGAATACTATTTTGAAAAAATAGAAAAGGAAGATGTTTATGTTGATGAATGCTTTAGGGCACTAGAAATTGCAGCTGATAGGGTAATAAAGTTTAAAACTGATGTTATGACTAGAATAATAACAGAGTATGAAAAGGTTGTACCTTTAAATTTCCCAAGTGATGATATTGAAGATATAATTAATGAAGTATATAATTTAAAAATTGAATCAAATGTTAAAACAGCACCTGATATCATTGGAATCATACAATTTGGAATAAAATGCAAGAAAGAAAACAATTCCAAGAGAATGGAAAAACTTATAAGGGAAACTTCACTTAATTTTGAAGGCATTGATAAAGAAAGATATAGTGAATTTATTGTATGGTGTATACCAATGATTTGTGGTAAGATTAACGCTCTTGAAAATGATCCTTTTATAAAGAAAGTATTCTTACTTGAAAAGTATAAAGATGAATTTTTGGAGATTTATAACAAAATTGTAAATAATCAGTTTAACATTAAAAGTTTTACTGAATCAAAAGCAGAAGATGAGCTTCCAGAAATAATAGACAAATTTGATGAAAATTCATCTGTTATATCAACAATAATAGTACAGAAATATAATAGGTGCAAAAATGATAATGAACGAAAAGAGATAATAAAGCTATTTAAAGATGAAATTAGTAAAAAAGATGCTAAGGAAGCATTGGAATTACGTAAGTCTATATTCATTAATAGTGGTGGAGAAAATTTACTATTTGATGAATTTACTGTTAATATCTCGGAATCCACTAATAAACAAGTATTTTTGGAAAGTTATTCAAAAGATATTTTTGAAAAGATACCTGAATATATGGATAAATATTTTAGCAAGGCTGTAGAAAAATATTTATCTGAAATTAAAAGCTATTCATCTTATACTATGGATTGTCGAAGACTTATTAATTTTATAAATAATAATAATTATAAGATTTACAAAGAGTTATATAAATCTATAATATCAGACTTTGAAAAAACTTTTATAAATGCTAATATACAAGATAAATCTACAATTGATATTATTCAAGAAATTGATAGAATAAAAGATAAGAATCGTATAGTAACAGAGCCAGATATAACAAAGCTGCTTTACTTTAAGATTAAACTTTCAAGTATACCAGATGAAGATGAAGAAAAGATAAGAGCATTAATACGTCAAACAAGTTTGAATCTTAATAATATAAATCAACAGATGTTTGAAGGATGCTTAAATGAGGTATTGCCTAAGTGTATAGAATCAGTAACATCATGGCAGATGCATGCAAGTATTAAAAAACTCTTATATGTTGAAAAATATAGAAAGGTATTCTTTACTAAATATTTAAATGTATTAGACCAAGAAGTTGGCATAAATGAAGATTTTATGTTTAATAACCTAGCACAGTTTGTTATATACTTCTTTAATGCTCAAGAAAAAGATGATCAAGAATTAAGCAAAATGATAATAGATAGTATTTATAATATTATGACTAATCATCCTAGATTAGATATTAAAAACATAGAAAATACTATACTAGCTGAAAGCAGCAGCATGAAGAATAAAAAAGATATTTTAGATGCTTGGAATCAAATATCAGAAATGTGCTCTAGTAACAAACCTGAAAAGGGATTATTTGGAATATTCCGCAGGAAATAAAATTTTAAAAGGAAATAGAATTGAAAATATTCAGTTCTATTTCCTTTCTTTTTTGATTTTTAAGATATTTAAAGATATTCAAAGATAATTTAAGTAATTAAGAGATATGATTAAATAAATATAATAAATGAAAGAATTTAAGAA
>JAUZPN010000178.1 GCA_030705885.1 Bacillota bacterium
AAAAGCAAATGTATCTTTTCCAATATTCGTGTTTTTTCTTAAATCCTCAAGCTTATTTATTTCACCATTTGAACTTACTTCAGCTATAATCATTCTTAAATAATTTGAACCAACATCAATGGCTGCAATGGTTTCAATCTGATTTCTTTCCATATGCCTTTGCCCCTTTATTAAAAAATTTGTATTATAATTAGTCCTTTTTAGGAGAATTATATCATATATTTTTAATTTTGTGTAAATTAACTCGAAAATTTAACATTACATTTTGTTTTATTTTCATTAGTTAAGTAATATAATTTTAGTATATACTATTAAATAATATGGGGGTTCATTATGAGTAAGATTGGAATTATTGATATCGGTTCAAATTCTTTTCATCTTTTGATTGTAAAGATTGAGCATAATAATTATAAAATTATTTATGAATATAAAGAATTTGTACGACTTGGTGATGGCATTTTAAGTAATGAATCTCTTAGTCAAATAAAAATTGAGCAATCAATAGAAACTTTAAAACTGTTCAAAATGCTGTGTGATACTAATGGTGCAGATAAAATCATTGCAGTAGCCACAGCTGCTGTTCGCAGGGCAAAAAACCAAGCCTTCTTTATAAATCTAATTAAAAAAGAAACTTCTATTGATGTTAACGTTTTATCAGGAGAAGAAGAATGTTATTATGATTATTTATCTATAATTCATAGTATCTATATTGAAAGTGCTCTTTTAATGGATATTGGCGGAAGCAGTACAGAAATAATTTATATACAAAATAGAAAACCTGTAAATTCTGTATGTCTTCCTATAGGTTCTATAAGTTTAACAAAAGAATTTGATTTAATTAATGTTATAAAGCCGGAAAATGAAAAAAAACTTATGGATTTTTTATATGAAACCTATAATAAAATACCTTGGATTAAATCTTTAAAGGTTGATACTCTCATAGGTATAGGTGGAAGTATAAGAAGCATTGGAAAAATTCATATGAATACAAAAGAATTGACTGTAAATTATTTGCATAATTATAGTTTTCCTGCTGATGATTTATTTTCAATTTATGATTACCTTATATCCTTAAGCTATGTTAAAAGAAGTAATATCAGTGGTTTATCAAAAGGAAGATCTGATATTATAGTTGGTGCTGCTGCTTCATTTTGCGTACTTTTAAAATTATGTAACATTCCTACCATAAAAATAAGTTCCACAGGTATTCGTGAAGGTGTTATATATTCTTATTTAAGCAATAACATAAAATGAAACTAAATGTGATGAGTAAAGTATATTATGATTGATTTTTGTTCGTTTTTTTATTAATATAAAATAGGATAATTAATATACTATCCTCAGTCACAAAGTTCCACTAAATTTTTAAAAGAAGCTTCTCACTGCTATCATTTATAAATTAAGTGGAACTAAATGTGTCCGAGGAAAGTATAAATAAAAATCAATATAATAGTGGATGGTGAAAAAATGAACTTTGATGATGATACAATAAAAAAATTAATAGATTCTATTACAGCATGCGATGAAATTAAACTTTCAGACATTCCATGTATAGACTTATATATGGATCAAGTTACTACATTGTTTAATGATAAGTTAAAATCATTTAAAAGAGATGAAAATGATAAACTCCTTACAAAAACTATGATTAACAATTACACAAAATCCAAAATATTGATGTCTGCTAAAAACAAAAAATATACTAAACAGCATATAATTTTACTTATACTTACTTATAATTTAAAGCAGATGCTTTCCATTAATGATATTCATGATTTCTTTGCACCCATTTTAAAGAATGTTATATTAAAAGATGAAAATTCTAATATTTTAGATGATATATATTCATCATTTCTAGAAATGAAGGCTGAAGAAATGGATAATTTTAAAAAGAATATTTTCTCTAAAATTAATTTAATAAAAGAAAAGGATTTCAGTACTAAAGATAAATCTGATAATGAATTAATTAAATTAATGTTATTAGTTCTCATGTTAAATAATGAAGCAACTCTTTTAAAAAGAATGTCTGAAAAATTAATTGATACTTATTTTAAAGCCCCTTAAGAGAAAACATTATATTCAAAAAGCACACCTCTTTTGGTGTACTTTTTTTATATTTATTAATTTTTTTTGCCCATTTTTATGGTTTTTTCTGTACAACTTTCTACAGCTGAGATCACGGCACCTCTAAAATTATTTTTTTCAAGTGTATATACTGCTTCAATGGTAGTTCCTGCTGGCGAACATACCTCATCTTTAAGTGCAGCTGGATTTTTACCAGATTCCAAAACCATTTTTGCAGAACCAAGCACTGCCTGTGCAGCCATTTTATAAGCTTTGTCTCTTGGAAGACCTTCAAGAACTCCTCCATCAGCTAAAGCTTCAATAAACATATATACGTATGCAGGTGATGACCCGCTTATAGCTGTTACTGCAGGCATTAACTTTTCATCAATTATTTCTGCTTTACCAAAACTATTAAAGATTTTTAAAATACTATCAAGTTCATCTTTTTGAACCTTATTATTAGAACAAACAGCACTCATTCCTTCACCAACTAAAGCAGGTGTATTAGGCATGACTCTAACGATTTTGATTTCCTTACCAAAACATTTTTCTGTAAATGCTAAATCAACACCAGCTGCTATAGTAACTATAATTACATCATCTTTAACATAATTCTTAATTTCTTCAATAACCTTAGGGTACATATTTGGCTTAACAGATAATACTAATATATCTGAAAAAGAAACAGTTTCTTTATTATCTATATTTGTTATAATATTAAACTTTTCCTTAACAAAGTCTAATCTTTGATTCGAAGTATCACTTCCATAAATATTATCACTGGATATTAATCCAGCATTAATAATCCCGCCAATCATAGCTGATGCCATATTTCCGCAGCCTATAAAGCCTATAGTTTTTTTCATTTTATCTCCTTGCTTTCAATAAAGATTATAATTTGCATTTATTTTTCATAACACTAATATTAATAATTTCCATTTGGAAAGCCTTTAAAAGTGCTTTTTCAAGTACTTTTTCCTGATCGAAATTATCAACATCTAAACAAACTGCAAATACTTTATTTACTTCACCATATACATTTCTATATGTTAGTGTTACATTTGGTTCATCATATTCGACCTTCAATATTTTAAGTCCCCAAGAAATCTTTGCTACATCTCCATTAACTTCCAAATGAGTTATATCCTTTAGTTTTTTTACATCTTCATTTGCATTGTTAACTATTATAAGCTCATTCCCAACTTTATATTTTGCCATTTTAAATCCCTCCAAAAAATATTATTAAATAAATATATTTTTAAATATTAATATTCAAAAATATGATATTCAAAACCATTTATTATTGTAGTATTTTTATACTTTCTTATTCTTGGAATCAATCCATATCTCAAATGCTGATGACCATGCAGAAAATACTTAGGTGAATATTTATCTAATAGCTTATTAAAACACTCAAAGCCTCTATGACATAAATCTTCACCATCACCTAACTTATATCCTGGAGCATGAGTTACTAAAATATCAAAACCTTTATTTAAAAAAAGCTTAAGCTTAAGTTTTGATATTCTCTTTTCCATCTGCTTCTCATTATATTGATAAATGCCTCCATTATACATATAGCTTCCACCAAGGCCTAGTATTCTTATATTTTTATATGTAACTAATTTTCCATCTATACAATCACAACCCTCTGGAGGATTATTAATGTATTTAACATCATGATTTCCTGGGACATAAAAAAGAGGAACATGAATTACAGTAACTAAAAAAGATAAATATTCAGCCTTTAAATCTCCGCAGGCTATTATTAAATCAATATCTTTAAAATTATCTGGATTAAAAAAATCCCATATATATGCTACCTCTTCATCTGATAGAAGCATAATTCTCAAAAAAATCTCCTACTTTCTATTTGCTTTATTTTTTATCATTTGGCTTTTTTAAACTTAATGATAAAAGAATAAAAGAAAAAACAAATGGAATAAATATAATAATGATTGGAATTATCATGCTGCTTATTTTTGTTGTGTTAATATAAGTATATATAAGAAATACAATTGAAATAACTAAAAGAGCAATTCCTGCTAATAACATTATTAATCGATTTTTTTTCAAAATATCAGCTCCTTACAAAATTATTATATACTATATAATGATTAATGTATACTATCTTAAGTCACAAAATCCCAATAAATTTGTAAAAGAATCTTTACTTAACTATCATTTGCAAATTAATTATACTATTCTAAGTAACAAAGTTCCACTAAATTTCTAAAAGAAGCTTCTTTCAGCTATCATTTACAAATTAAGTGAAACTAAATGTGATTAGAATAGTATAAGCCTAAATGTACTCATGAAAAGTATATTAATATACTACTTACTATTTTTAAAATAATCCGTTCTTGTTATTAAATCAGCTATGTTAAAAGACTGTTTTACATGTGAAATATCTTCTTGTGATAATTCATTTTTTCCAATAATAGTACCATTATTCAAAATAACATAGCTTTTTTGTGTATTAAACAAATTTCTTCCCATTGATGTATTTTCATACTTTGATTTATCAACTCCCATTAAATACAACATTGATGGAAGAATATCAACCTGACCTCCAATAGTATCTATATTTTTACCAGTCATGTTTTTACTGTAAATAATAAATGGTACTTTAAAATTATTATCCCACCAGCTTTTATACTGTGTAAGTTCATTTATTTCATCATTAAAATATTTGTGTATCCCGCTGTGATCACCATATATTACAATTACTGAACTATCAAGAATACCTTTTTTATCTAGTATATTTATGAAATCGCCTATTTGTTTATCTGTATAATGAATTGCTTGAAAGTAATTACCCATACAAGTTTTATCAAAGTCTGAATCCAGCTTTAACGTTTTCATGTTGTCAGGAAGCTCAAATGGCTCATGACTAGTTACAGTAACTGTATAATAATAAAACGGCTTACTATCAGAGTTCATCAAATCAGATACTTGGCTAAAAAATTCTTCATCTGTAAGTCCCATCCAAAAAGTCTCACTATTTTTAAAATCATACATATCTTTTGAATTATCAAATCCAAAAGATTTTAAAGCTGTAGATATGTTCCAAATAGCTCCATCAGATGCATGTAATGATCGAGTATAATAGTTATTACTTTTCAAAATCTGTGGTAATGTATAATAATTATTTTTAGGAAATCTAAAAAATGTGCTTCCTCTTCTTACAGGTAAAACAGAAGCATTTGACATTAAATCTGCATCCCCGCTGTTTCCGTTATTAACCTGTTCATAGAAATTAGGAAAATAGTAACT
>JAUZPN010000179.1 GCA_030705885.1 Bacillota bacterium
GGGTTTTATTGTTTATAAATTTAATTTTATGGTGAATTTCTATCCATGCATTTACTCTATAATAAGCTTATGCTAAAATAAATAATATAAACAAAAGAACTAGGAGGAATTTTTAATGAAAGCTATTATAACAGTAATTGGAAAAGACCAAATTGGAATTATTTCAGGCACTAGCAATGTTTTATCTGAATGTAGTATTAATATTCTTGATATAAGTCAGACTATTATGCAGTCATTTTTCACTATGATAATGCTGGTAGATTTATCAAAATCAACTTTGCCTTTTGCAGAACTTCAGAAAAAACTTAACGAAAAAGGTGATACCCTTGGAGTTAAAATCACTATTCAACATGAGGATATTTTTAAATCTATGCACTCACTATAATCCTATGCTTAAGGAGGAATTTAAATAATGTTAAACTCTTATGAGATTCTTGAAACTATAAAAATGATAGAGCATGAAAATCTTGATATAAGAACTATTACTATGGGTATTTCCCTTTTTGACTGTATTCATTCAGATGGAAATATTGCAAGGCAGAAAATCTATGACAAAATAACTCATCTGGCTGAAAACCTGGTTAAGGTTGGAGAAAATATTGAAATTGAATATGGTATTCCGATAATACATAAAAGAATTTCTGTCACTCCAATATCTATGATTGCTGGTGCTTCAGATGAAGAAAACTATGTTAAATTTGCAGAGATTCTTGATAAATGTGCTGAAACTGTAGGTGTTAATTTTATTGGAGGTTTTTCAGCATTAGTACATAAAGGTTACACTAAGGGAGATATTAAACTTATTGCTTCTATTCCTGAAGCTTTAAAGGTTACAAATAAGGTTTGTTCTTCTGTAAATGTTGGAACAACTAAAGCAGGAATAAACATGAATGCTGTAAAAGAAATGGGTCAGATAATTAAAAAAACTGCAGAGCTTACTGCGGACAATGATGCTCTTGGCTGTGCAAAGCTTGTTGTATTTGCTAATGCAGCTGAAGATAATCCTTTCATGGCAGGTGCTTTCCATGGAGTTGGAGAACCTGAATGTGTTATTAATATGGGCGTAAGCGGTCCTGGAGTTGTTAAAGCTGCTCTGGAAAAAGTTAAAGGTGAACCATTTGATGCAGTAGCTGAAACTATAAAGAAAACAGCATTTAAAATAACAAGAATGGGTCAATTAGTTGGTCAGGAAGCTTCTAGGAGGCTTAATGTACCTTTCGGCATAGTTGATTTATCACTTGCACCTACTCCAGCAGTTGGAGATAGTGTAGCTCATATTTTAGAAGAAATGGGGCTTGAATCAAGTGGTGCTCCAGGAACTACAGCTGCACTTGCAATGTTAAATGATGCAGTTAAAAAAGGCGGAACTATGGCTAGTGCTCATGTAGGAGGACTCAGTGGTGCCTTTATTCCTGTAAGTGAAGATGCTGGAATGATTGATGCTGTAGAAAAAGGTGCTTTAACTATAGAAAAACTAGAAGCTATGACATGTGTCTGTTCTGTTGGTCTTGACATGATTGCCATTCCTGGTGATACTTCTGCTGAATCAATTTCAGGTATAATTGCAGATGAAGCAGCTATAGGTGTTATTAATAACAAAACAACAGCTGTACGTGTTATTCCTGTTCCAGGTAAAAAAGTTGGTGACAATGTTGAGTTTGGAGGTCTTCTTGGTCATGCGCCAGTTATGGCTGTAAACAAATTTTCTAGTGCTGACTTTATAAACAGAGGCGGAAGAATTCCTGCACCAATTCATAGTTTAAGAAATTAAAAAGTGTAACTTTAAATAAAAAATGAGACTGTTTAAAAACAGCCTCATTTTTTACTTTTTATATCCGTAATTGTTTCATCATCCTTCGTTTTTGCTAAATCAGTGAGAAACATAAATATTGGTATTCCAAGCAGTAATCCCCATGTTCCCATAAAATGCTCTGAAACTATGAGTACTAGGAAGGTTACAAATGCTGGTAATTCAGTTTTATCAGCCATTAACTTTGGATTTAAAACATAACTTTCTAAAGCATGAAGTGCAGCAATCATAATAACTACATATAATATTTCAATTGGTCCGCCTACAGTTACAGCTATTATTGACAATGGAACTAAAGATATTATTGTACCTACAACTGGGATTAAACTAAGAACAAATATCATAACTCCAAGTCCTAATACTTGCGGAAATTTCATGAATGTTAATGCAACCATAGAAAGAAGACTATTTACAAAAGCTATTAATACTTGTGTTTGAATAACTTTTGCAAAAGAATTCATAAAGTTTTTCCCAAAATACTTAATATACTTATATATAAAAGATATTCTGCTGTTTTCAAACTTTCCAACATATTTATAAAGCTTTTCTCTTTCAATGTTATAAAATAAACTAAGAACTATTGCCATAAATATATTGAAGCCCCATTGACTTATATTTTTAGCAGAATCAACTACAATCTGAACACCATTATTCGTATATTTTGATATATCAATTTGGTTTAATATTGAATCAAAATACGTTGAATACTTTGACTTAATAGCAAAATCTTTTATTTGGTTAAAAATAACTGTACTTTGGTTCACTATACTAGGAACATAATTAACAATAAATATTGTTATTGCTCCTATTATCACAATATAAATCAGTAATATAATGATAACACGTGGTATCTTTATAAATTTAATATAACTAAGTTTTTTTGTAATAAACATTTCCATTTCATGAGCAAAGTATGAAAATAAAAATGTTAACAGAAGCATATTAAAAAGACTTTTCATAGCATACATTAATATTATAATAATAACTAAGGCAATTATCCTTTTTACATTATCCTTTTCCAAGCTTTTTTTAGAAAACTCCATTAATTCCCCTCCTAATATTATATGAGCATGTTATTTATAATCGCCTAATATACTTAAAATATTCAATATATTGTGATATTTTTTAATTTTTGCAGGAATCTCTCTCTATTAATTCATAAGGTAATGTATAATGATTTTTATCTAACGATTTTTTGTTAATTATTTTAATTAACATTCTCATTCCTACTGATCCCATATCATATATAGGTTGTGCAATTGTAGTAAGCTTTGGATAAAAAATTGATGCAGAATATATATTATCAAATCCTATAACATCAATATCATCAGGAATGTTCTTTCCTATTTCTCTAAATGCATTTATAGCACCCATAGCAATTTCATCACCACTGCAGAATACAGCATCTACATCATAATCCTTAAGTTTATTAATAACAGAGTTATATCCATCTGCTGTTTTAAGTCCTCCAAAACAAACTAGATTTTCATCAATATTAATGTTGCTTTCTTCCAATGCAGCTTTATAGCCTAGATACCTTTTAGCACTTGCATTCACTTCGTTTGCAGGGCTTCCGATATATGCTATTTTTTTATTTCCTTTATTAATGAGATATTTTACACCATCATATGCTGCCTTTTCATTATCAATAGTTACACTTGGAAAAGTCTTGTTATTGTCTGTTGTTTCAACTAACACCATTGGCATCTGCAGCTTTTTAATTAATTCCAAAATTTCAGGTTCTAAGGAACTGCTCATGTACATAACACCATCTACCATTTTTTCTTTAAGAACCATTAAATATTCTTTTTCTTTATCAGCATCTAAATCTGTATTACAAAGCATAATATTATATTTATAAATATTAGCTACATCTTCAGCTCCTCTTACTATTTCAGGATAGAACTGACTTGATATATCTGGTATTATTATTCCAATAGTCCTGCTTTTTTGAGTTTTCAAACTTCTTGCAACAATATTTGGTCTATATGCTAACTTTGCAATTGCATCTTGAACTTTCTTCTTAGTGTCTTCATTTACCACATCAACTTCATTTAATACTCTTGAAACCGTCGCAATTGATACCCCAGCTTCCTTTGCAACGTCTTTAATTGAGGCTGCCATTCTATCAACTCCCATAAATAGTCTATGTAATCCATTACTAATAATTATACTTGTTATATTTACATAGCACAAGGGAATTTGTATTAATTTTATATTTATTTATACTTTTCTCAGACACATTTAGTTCCAATAAATTTATAAATGGCAGCAAGGTAAATCTTCCTTTAAAAATTTATTGGAACTTTGTGAACTAGAATAGTTTATTAAATTTCTTTATTTTTAATTATACTCAAAACTTTTCAGCTATTGACATCTGTTTAAAGCACTGATTAATGCATTTAATGATGCTGTATCTATATTTTCAGAAATACCAACTCCAAAATAGTTCTTTCCCTTATTTTCTACCTGAATGTATGAAACTGCTTTTGATTTTGAACCTCTTTCAAGTGCATGCTCATCATAAGAAATAAATTTACATCCATTAATATGATTAGTATGAAGTGCATTAAAGAATGCATCTACTGGTCCATTTCCTACACCTTCTATTTTTTTATCAGTTCCATTAATTGATAATATAGCTGTAATGCTTACTGTATTTTCATCTGTTTCTACATTCTGTACTGATTGTACCTGATAGTTCTTTAATTTATATGGAGTATTCTTATTTAAATATTCTTCCCTGAACAATTCAAATATCTTATCAGGTGATAACTCTGTACCTAATGTATCAGATTTTTCCTTAACTACTTTACCAAACTCTCCATGCATAGATTTTGGCAGAATAAAACCAAAATCACTTTCCATAATGTATGCCATTCCACCTTTACCAGACTGGCTGTTTATTCTTATTATTTCCTCATATTCCCTTCCAACATCATGTGGATCTATAGCAAGATAAGGTACTTCCCAATATGGATTATTTTCCTTCTCCATTACCTTAAGTCCTTTTCTTATAGCATCCTGATGAGAACCTGAAAATGCTGTATATACAAGCTTTCCTGCATAAGGATGACGGTCATGCACTGATAACTTTGTACAGTCCTCATAAACTTCAACTAAATAACCAAGATTAGAAAAATCAAGTTTTGGATCTATACCTTGAGAATACATATTCATGCCCATAGTTACTATATCAAGATTTCCTGTTCTCTCACCATTTCCAAAAAGTGTTCCTTCAATTCTATCTGCACCTGCAAGAAGTCCAAGTTCACTTGATGCAGTACAAGTTCCCCTGTCATTATGAGTATGAAGACTAATTATAACACTATCCCTATTTTTCATGTTCTTACAGAACCATTCAATTTGATCTGCATAAACATTTGGAGTTGCCATTTCTACTGTAGAAGGCAGATTTATTATAACCTTTTTTGAAGGTGTCGGCTTCCAAACATCAATAACTGCTTCACAAATTTCAAGTGCATAGTCAAGCTCTGTTCCAGTAAAGCTTTCTGGAGAGTACTCAAAA
>JAUZPN010000018.1 GCA_030705885.1 Bacillota bacterium
GGAATTGGAAAATCAACAACAACACAGAATTTAACTGCAGGGTTAGCAGCAATGGGAAAGCACATAATGGTAGTAGGGTGTGATCCAAAGGCAGATTCAACAAGATTGTTACTTAATGGATTAGCACAGAAATCAGTACTAGATACATTAAGAGAAGAAGGAGAGGATGTTGATTTAGATTCAATACTAAGAAGCGGTTTTGGTGGAATTAAGTGTGTTGAATCAGGCGGACCAGAGCCAGGAGTTGGATGTGCTGGAAGAGGTATTATTACATCAATTAATATGCTTGAACAGTTAGGTGCATATACTGATGATTTAGATTATGTATTTTATGATGTATTAGGAGACGTTGTTTGCGGAGGTTTCGCAATGCCAATCCGTGAAGGAAAAGCACAGGAAATATATATAGTTGCCAGTGGTGAAATGATGGCATTATATGCAGCTAACAATATATGCAAAGGTATTAAAAAATATGCAATGAGCGGCGGAGTTAGATTAGGCGGTGTAATCTGTAACAGCAGAAAAGTTGCAAATGAATTAGAACTTCTTGAAGCTTTTGCTAAAGAATTAGGAAGTCAGCTTATACACTTTGTTCCAAGAAGTCCATCAGTTACAAAAGCAGAAATAAACAAGAAAACTGTTATAGACTTTGATCCAGAAGCTGAGCAAGCAGATGAATACAGAGAGTTAGCAAGAAAAGTAGATGAAAATAAAATGTTCGTTATACCAAAACCAATGACTCAGGAAAGACTAGAAGAAATATTAATGGAATTTGGTTTAAATGATTAATAATTTTTGGAGTGCTATAAATGAAAAATATAAAAAAAGTAACCCAATACTTTAAAAATATTGAGTTGTTAAAATAATTAAAATCAAACCATATTTTATCACAGTGATAGGAGGGTGTCAAGAATGATAATGATTAAAGCAATAGTAAGACCAGAAAAAAGCAGCGAAATACTTTCAGAGTTATGTGATGCAGGTTTTCCAGCAGTAACAAAATTTGATGTAGTCGGCAGAGGTAAACAGAGAGGACTTAAAATAGGAGACGTTTATTATGATGAAATTCCAAAAGAAATGCTTTTACTGGTTGTTAATGATGGAGATAAAAAAGATGTTATAGATATAATAATCAGAACTGCAAGAACAGGTGAAGCAGGAGCTTTTGGAGACGGAAAAATATTCGTTAAAACAATTGATGAAGCTTATACAATCAGTTCTGGTAAAACAGGATTATAAAATGTCTAATGTTTGTACTTTAAACAAAGGGGTGATTTTATGAAGGAAATACTAGCCATTATTCGTATAGATAAGGTTAATGAAACTAAAGAAGCCCTTCTAAAAGAAGGTTTTCCATCCATAACCTGCAGAAAAGTTATGGGCAGAGGAAGAAAGAAAGTTTTGTATGAGTTATTTCAAAATATAAATGAATCATTAAATGTTATGACAGCTGAAGTTGCAGAAGAGTTATCAGAAGTTCACAGACTTATGCCTAAAAGATTGATTATTATAGTTGTAAAAGATGAAGATGTACAAAAAGTTGTAAAAACTATAATAAGTGTTAATCAAAATGGAAGACCAGGTAATGGAAAAATATTTGTTTCTACAGTAGACGAAGTTGTAAGAGTAAGAACTGGTGAAACTGATGAAAGTGCTGTTTAATTAATAAATTTTTAGTAAGAGTACTATAGCCCAATTTAAAAATAAAAAGGGAGGTAATAAAATGCCATTAAAATTATTTAAATGCGATGAAAGCATACCTGAAAGAGAAAAACACTGCTATATTAAAGAACCAGGAGAAAGCTTAGCAGAATTCTTACCTGCTTCTAATATTACTACTATTCCAGGCTCATTATCAGAAAGAGGATGCAGCTATTGTGGTGCTAAACTCGTTATTGGCGGAGTATTAAAAGATACTATTCAAATGATACATGGACCAATTGGATGTTCTTATGATACATGGCATACAAAGCGTTATCCAAGTGATAATGATAACTTTCAATTGAAATATGCTTTTTCTTCAGATATGAAAGAGCAGCATGTAGTATTTGGCGGTATGAAAAAATTAAAGACATCAATGCTTGAAGCTTTTAGGGAATTCCCTGATATAAAGAGAATGATGGTTTATACAACTTGTTCAACAGCATTAATTGGTGATGATATGAAATCAGTTGTAAAAGAGGTTGAAGAGGAACTAAAAGGTGAAGTTGATATATTCTGTATAGAATGTCCTGGTTTTGCTGGTGTAAGTCAGTCAAAAGGACATCATGTTCTTAATATTGCATGGATGAATGAAAAGGTTGGAACTGTTGAGCCTGAAATTAAAAGCAAGTATACAATAAATGTAATTGGTGACTACAATATTCAAGGTGATACTTATGTATTCCAAAAATATATGGATAAGATGGGAATTCAAATTATAGCTCACTTTACTGGTAATGGAACTTATGATTCATTAAGAGCAATGCATAGAGCACAGCTTAATGTTACAAATTGTGCAAGATCTGCTGGTTATATAGCTAATGAACTTAAGAAAAAGTATGGTATACCAAGAATAGATATTGATACTTGGGGATTTGATTATGCAAAAGAAGGTCTTAGAAAGATTGGTACATTCTTTGGATTAGAGGATAAAGCTGAAGAGGTAATTGCAGAAGAAGTAGCAAAGTATGAGGAAAAGTTAGATTGGTATAAAGAAAGATTAAAAGGTAAAAAAGTATGTATTTGGACAGGCGGACCAAGATTATGGCACTGGACAAAAGCTTTAGAAGATGATTTAGGTATGCAGGTTGTAGCAATGTCATCAAAATTTGGTCATCAGGAAGATTTTGAGAAGGTTATTTCAAGAGGAAAAGAAGGTACAGTATATATTGATGATAGTAATGAGCTTGAGTTCTTCGAAGTAATTGACATGCAGAAACCAGATCTTATTTTTACAGGTCCAAGAGTAGGTGAACTTGTTAAAAAACTTCAAATACCATATATCAATGGACATGGATATCATAATGGTCCGTATATGGGCTTTGAAGGTGCAGTTAATATGGCAAGAGATATGTACAATGCAATTTATTCACCACTTTGGAAGTTATCTGCTGAAGATATAAGGGAGAGTGTATAATTATGGAGGAAAAAATAGCAGAAATATATAATTATATTCAAGAACGATGCTTGTGGCAGTTTCATTCTAGAACTTGGGACAGAAAAGAAAATATAAATGGAACTATGGATTATTTTACAAAAATATTAAAGGGTGAAGAAGTAACTCGTGATACAGCTCAACAAAAGTGTAGTTATGCAGATGCAAAAATTCTGGTAGATGAACTTAAGGTAAAATTTTCATGGGTTAATGAATTAAGCAGTGAACAAATCGAAGAATTAGGGACAGGTGTAAAAGATAAGCTGATAGATATAATGATAAACAAATCATTAAATCTAGAATTAAATACTCCGTTTTATTAAAATTTATAATAATTGAAGAGGTGATAACATGGCTGTTGAAATAAAACAAAAAGATCGTGCTGGTGTAATAAATCCTATTTTTACATGTCAGCCTGCTGGTGCACAGTATGCTACAATAGGTATTAAAGACTGTATACCATTAGTACATGGTGGTCAAGGCTGCTGTACATTTGTAAGATTATTGATTGCACAGCATTTAAAAGAAAATTTTGATGTAGCATCATCTTCTCTTCATGAAGATGCAGCTGTATTCGGTGGTACTATGAGAATAGAAGAAGGTGTAATGTCACTAGCTCATAGATATCCTGATGTAAGAATTATTCCTATCATTACTACATGTTCAACAGAAACTATAGGTGATGATATTGAAGGAACTGTAACAAAAATAAATAGAACGCTTAAAAAAGAATATCCTGACAGACAGCTTATACTGCTTCCACTGCATACCCCAAGCTATAATGGAAGTCAAGTAAGTGGATATAATGTTGCAATTACATCACTTGTAACTGCTCTAGCTAAAAAAGGAAAGCCAAACGACAAACTTAATATCATTACAGGATGGATTAATCCTGGTGATGTTGTTGAAGTAAAGCATCTTTTAAAAGAAATGAATGTTGATGGAAACATACTAATTGACACTGAAAGTTTTGATGCACCTACTTTACCTGATAAATCCGGTTTTGCATATGGAAGTACTACAATAGAAGATATTGCAGATAGTGCTAATTCAGTAGGTACTATAGCACTTTGCAAATATGAAGGCGGAAGTGCTGCACAGTTTTTAGAGGATGAGTTTGAAGTTCCTTCGGTTATAGGACCAACTCCTCTAGGTATAAAAAATACAGATATATTCCTTCAAAATATTTCAAAGCTTACAGGTAAAAAAATACCAGCATCTTTAGTAGCTGAACGTGGAAGAGCTATTGATGCTATGGCTGACCTTGCTCATATGTTCTTTGCAAATAAGAAAGTAGCTATATATGGTGATCCGGATTTAGTTATTGGACTTGCTCAATTCTGTTTAGAATGTGAGTTAGAGCCAGTACTTCTCTTATTAGGTGATGACAATAAAACATATGCAAGAGATCCAAGATTTGAAGATATTAAGAAAAAGGCTAATTGTGATATTGAAGTAATATGCAATGCTGATTTATGGGTTTTGGAAAGTAAAATAAAGGAAAAGAAAATAGATTTAGATTTAATTATGGGACATTCAAAAGGAAGATATGTTGCTATAGATAATAAAATTCCTATGGTAAGAGTTGGATTCCCGACTTTTGACAGAGCAGGTTTGTGGAAGCAGGCTATAATAGGCTATAGAGGTGCTGAACAGCTTGCAAATACTATAGCAAATACTTTATTTACAGATATGGAATATAAGAAAGACAGAGAATGGATTTTAAATGTTTGGTAATTGAATATTAATAATTTGGGTCTACAATAGTAGACCCAAATTTATAAAGAAGTTTTAATAATAATTTGGAGAATGATAGTTTTTTATAAAACTATTTATATATAAAATTTTAATTAAACTATCCTCGTCTGCAAAGTTCCACTAAATTTCTAAAAGAAACTTTTATCCAGTATCATTTATAAATTAAGTGGAACTAAATGTGATAAAGGAAAGTAAATAAGGAGGAAATGAGTATGTCTAGCAATATTGAAAACAGTATTGAATTCTATGGAAGCTTAAGTGAATTATATATTTTAGCTAAAGAGGGGAAAATAAAAACAAATTTGCAGGGCAGCCATACTCGTCCTTGTAAATTTTGGACTGCAGCTAAAGTATTAAGTGGTATTAAAAATTCCGTAATCATTACTCATGGACCAAGCGGCTGTGCTTATGGAGTAAAAAATTCGTATAAACTTACTAACAGCCGTAACAGCGGCTCTAAATATGAACCTGTTATAAGCAGTAATATTGGAGAAAAAAATGTTATCTATGGTGGTGAAAAAGAATTAATTGGTGCAGTTAAAGAAGTAGATCAAAAATATAAACCAGATGTTATATTTGTTGCAACCAGCTGTGCAACAGGAATTATAGGCGATAATGTTGATACTATTATTGATAAATTGAAAAAAGATACTAATGCTGAACTTATGAGTATTCATTGTGAAGGATTTTCAGGAGAATATAGAAGTGGTTTTGACTTAGTATTTAAGCAGATAGTAAATTTTATGGATACACCAACTGAAGAAAGTAAAAAAGCACTATCAAAATCAGTAAATATAGTAGGCGGAAAAATGGGACCTGAAAGAACTGAAGTTGAGACTGATGTAAAAGAATTAATTAGACTTGTAGAAGGTATGGGTGCAAAAGTTAATGCAGTTATTGCAGGCAACTGTAGTCTTGAAGAGCTTAGAAAAGCTCCTAGTGCATCAGTTAATTGTGCACTTTGTTCAGATATTGGATATGCTATAGGCAGAGAAATGGATGAAAAATTTGGTATACCTCTTAATTCAACTATTCTTCCTTATGGTATAGCAGCTACTGAAAAATGGATTAATGGTGCTGCTAAGTATTTAAATATGGAAGCTGAAGCAAAAGAATTAATGGAAAGAGAGTATAATGCTATAAAGGAAGAGTATGAAGAAACTAAGAAATACTTACAAGGGAAAATGGCTATTGTAGAAGGTCATGATGCAGTTAAATCATTATCTATTGCACACATGCTCGATAGGGATTTTGGTATGAATGTTGTTATATATAATTTTCATCCTTGGAGTACAGAAGCAAGAGAAACAAGTATTGATTATCTGCTTCAAACAGGATTAGATCCAAAGATTTTAATTACAAAAGGAACACTAGCTTTTGGAAAATATGAATCTATGAAGCAGACAGAAGAGGAACTTGTAGCATTTATTGGAGGTTTGGAAACAAAGTCAGTAGTATATTTTGGTTCATCATTAAGCTTTCCTAGTATTCCTTTAGTTGATTTAAATGCTATATTAAATAGACCAAGGTTTGGATATAGAGGTGCATTAAAAGTAGCAAAATGCATCAAAACTGCACTTGATTATTCTTTCAGACCAAGAAGTGCATTGTCAAAGAAACTTGTATTCCCTGCAAATGGAGGATTAGTATCTGCACAATCATTAACATCAAAACTAGGGCAGGATTTACCAGACTGTACAGTTTATGCACAGAGGAGGCGTGGAAAATGTATGATGAGTTAGAATTTAAAAATTGTGATCATAGTAAAGATCCAATACTCAGCTGTGCTCTAGAGGGGGTTGCTAGTGTTGCAGCTGGAATTAAAGATGCAAGTGTTGTCATTCATTCTCCACAAGGATGTGCAGCTACTGTTGGAGCAGCATATGATGCGCATGAAGTTGATTTTACTAGAAGGAAAATAGCCTGTACAAGGCTTTTTGAAACAGATGTAATTATGGGTGCATCAGAAAAATTAAAAAGTATGATAAGAGAAGCAGATAAAACTTTTCAGACAAAAGTAATTTTTGTAATTGGTACATGTGCTGCTGATATTATTGGAGAAGATATGGATGGCATATGCAAAGATGTTCAGCCAGAAGTAAATGCAAAACTTATACCAATACTTGCTGGAGGATTTAGAGGTAATAGCAATGACGGTATAAATTTAGGCATGCAAGCACTATTACCATTCATCAAAACTGGAGATAAAATTCCTAACAGTGTAAATATTATTGCACCACAATCAAATATAAATCCAACTTGGTGGGCAGATTTAAAATGGGTAAAAGATACTTTACAGTTTTTAGGAATAAAGGTGCTGTCAGTACTGCCTTATGATATTTCATTCTCTGATTTGGAAAATGCAGGAAGAGCTTCTGCGAATATTTTATTAAGCAGTGATGCAGGTTATGAATTTGCATATAAAATGCAGGAAAATTACAAAATTCCTTTAATATTAGACGAAATGCCATTACCAATTGGGTTAAACAATACAGCTAAGTGGTTAAGAAGTATAGGAAAATATTTTGATGTTGAGGAAAAAGTTGAACTGCTTATAGAAAAAGGCGAAGAAAAGGTTGCTGATGTACTTAGAAAAAGAGCTCTTATGATAATACCGCGTTATCGTAACACTAGAGTAGCTGTATCAGCTGATGCTACTATTGGTATAAGTATAATCCGAATGTTATTTGAAGAACTTGAAATGATTCCAGAACTCATTTTGATAAGATCGAATCAAACATCATCTAAAAAGATGCTTAATGATGAATTAGAAAAACTAAAAATACATCCTAAGGTTGCATTTGGAGTTGATGGATATCAAATACAGGAGTCACTTGAAAATTCTGATATTGATGTAGTTATAGGATCAGCATGGGAAAAGTATATGGCAGAAGAAATTGGGATTAAAGCTGCTTTTGATGTTTTTAGTCCTACAAACAGGGACGTTTATGTAGATAGAGCTTATTTTGGATATGATGGTATGCTTAATATGCTGGAGGTCTTTGCAAATGATTGGGAGAGAGCTTTTCGCTCTAAGAAAATAAATTTTGAATTGTATTAGATGGTGTAAAAACTTTACACCGTCTCGTATTAAAGGAGGTATTTTATATGGAAATTGCTGCATTGTTAGATAATAATGGATTTACAAGTTCTTTTGAAAAAGATGGAATTATAAAAGTGTATTCTAAAGTAGAAACTGGTTTCAAAGTGATAAAAGAAATACCATATAGCATTAAAGATGCAAAAAGTACAAATGAAATTAGGAGTAAAATAATATCTTCAATTGAAGCTATTAAAAACTGCAGACTTTTTGCAGCATGTGAAGTAAAAGGAATACCTTATGCAATTCTTGAAGGTATGAAATTTACTATTTGGAAAGTAAACGGCATTCCAGATAATTTTCTGCAGTATATATATGATAAAGAAAAAGAATTAATGGCAGCAAAAGAAATAGAAGAATCTATTCCTAAACCTATTGAAAAGAGCAGACCTGGAAGTTTCTATATTGATTTGGAAAAAGCAATGGAAAATAATTCGGGATATTCTTCAAAAAAAATTCTATTACCATTTTTACGCGAAACAAATTTTACAGAGCTTGAAATTGATTGTGGTCATGTACCACCTTGGTTTGAAAATGAATTTAAAGCATTGAAATTTAAAGCAGAAAAAAAACAGATAGCTGTTGATAGATTTAAAGTAATTGTTTATTCAAATCCGTCTGTTATTTAAGGAGGGAGTATGAATGGAGGAATTATGCAAAAAATATGAGATTATGTTTAACGAAATATATCAAGAATTAGTTGATAAATTCTATAAAAAATCTTATTTCAGCAGCAAAATGAAAATGGATAATAAAGGAAATTTATTTGCAATTTTAAGTGAACAAAAGCAAAAGCCTATTAAAAGATTGACTTTTGAAGATATAAAATCAGGTTTAGTTCAAGAGTTAGTGGACAAAGAGGCTATTGGAAAATATGTATTGGATTCAAAAGATGTAATGAAAGATGTGCTGGGCAGCATAACACTATGTTATATGGCAATAGAAGCAAGAAAAGCATTTAGAGCTGAAGCAGTTTAAAAAAAGAGTGGGTATGCTATACTATCCTCGGACACATTTAGTTCCAATTAATTTGTTAATGATAGCGAGGAGAAGCTTCTTTTGGAAATTTATTGGAACTTTGTGACCGATGATAGTGTAAAGAAAGTAAAGATTATAGAAGGAGCTGATACATTTGATTACTAAAGATATGACAATAGGAAAAATTCTTAAAAATTATCCTGAAAAAATAGAAGTTTTAATGGATTTAGGATTAGACTGTACCGGATGTTTGTCAGGAAGATTTGAAACTGTAGAGCAGGCAGCTAAAGTCCATGGCATGGACTTGGAGGAATTGATTTATGAGCTGAATGAATAATTTTGTGGAGGCGGCAAAATTGGAACTAAGTTCTTTAATTGATGAAAATTTAAAAAAAGGAGATATAGTTTTTTTTCATTATAAAAATTCTAGAAAAAACTCGCGAGTTAAGCAGGGCGGTCATTTATATGTAATACTTAATTCATATAATGAGCCATTAAATACTTATTTAGTAGCTCCTATTACATCAACAGAAAGTAATGTTCCTAATAGTTGTGTTAAATTATCAGCTTCTTTGTATCCAGAAATATTAGATTATGATAGTTATATTGATTTAAGGTTTATAATACCAGCAGATAAGAAATATCTTAATTATTGCAGGTGTAATGATCATCCATCAAGAAACAGAAAATATGGAAGTGTAATAAGCCATTGTGTTGAATTATATCCTGATGATTTAGAAATTCTTGATATGCATCTAATTTTAATCTTAGAACTTTCAAATTGTGTTAAAGATATAATTGATGTCAAAGTCAGCCAGCGTATTGAGAAGATTTCAAAATATTTAGATAAAACACATAATGAATCAGTAAAAGAAATTTTAGAAAACATGAAATATTAAGCTTTTCTTGATCACATTTAATTCCAATTAATTTGTAAATAGCTTGCCATAATTTTCATCCGTGGTTGTGCTGAGGTCAGCATGGGTGGTTAGTTTATAAATGATAGCCAGGAGAAACTTTTTGTATAAATTTATTGGAACTTTGTGACCATGAATAGTATAAACATAAGATTAGAAATACAGCATCTGTTATTCTTCGAATAGCAGATGCTGTATTTCTAATTCGTTTATTGTTAAACATTGAGATTCTGTCTTTTTTATATTGAAATTCGAAGGCTTTAAGTCAAACAGCTTTAATGAATATTCCAAATCTTCATAATCCTTTAATGAAGCGCTGTAAGATTTAATAGCTAAGTCAATAAAATTTGAAAAACTTTTAATTTTACTGATTTCATTATTTTTTGAACACAAACCTAGTCTTTTTTGTATTTGAAAAATAGGACTGTCATTTCCGCAGGATTTAATTAAACTGAGCTCGCTATATTTTTGCTTAGAAATTTTATTTTCTTCATACAGTCTTTTTAAAATTATTTTGTATGGTAAAATAAATAAATTCATTAATCTAACAATGTTTTCTAATGAAATTTTATCTGCTTTTGATATACCCATTTTAATAAGCTCTTCTTCTAAAATATCATCTCTTACAAGAAATTCGCCAGCAAATTGTGTACATATAAGTTCTAAATCATGTGCATCTAAAATTTTACTATTTGTATCTAAAGCTTTGTCTAAGGCTTTATTTAAAGTTTTATCATTTGTAAATTTTGTATCTGTATTTTTCATGCATGATAATCTATTATTTTCACTTAGTATAATGATATATGCAAATTCATATGCAGCAGCAAAAACTTGTTTTTCATAAGGTAAATTTGTATTGATAAACACAATGTTATGTTCAAAGCCAGATTTGTTTGTTTTTAAATGAAATGCTGAAATATCATCTTTTATTGGATAATATAATACCTTACTTACAGTTTCAAGTATATTAAATATTTCATCCTTAATTATCGGGATATTGATTTTTTTCTTAGTATATAGATCATCTATTTTTATTTTAATAAAACTTTTAAAATTTTCATTTGTATCATTTTTATCATAAATGCAATTCACTTAAATTCACCTCCATGCTTAAATATTCTTCAATAATAGATTTCAAAAATATAAAGTTATCTTCATTATTGAAATTTCCTAATAATTGAATGGAAGATATGCTTTCAGAATTATTTTTTATAACAGTATTTAAAAGTTTATCTGTTGTAATACCTAAAATTTCAGAAATTTTAAAAATTTCATAAGCATTTATTGCTTTTTTCCCTTTTATGATTTTTTGCAGCACTTGTTTTGAAATACCAAGTTTATCAGCTAACATTGCTTGAGTCCAGTTTCTCTTTTCTAATTCGTTTAAAATGTTTTCACCTAATGATTCATAAAAATTCAATTAATACACCTCCAAATATAAAAAAGTATAATTTTAATTGCAATTATATTTGTATTAAATGGTCTTTAATATGATAAAACTGAAATTGTATTCATAAATAAAATGTTTATTTATTATTATATTATATATAATTTATGTAGATTTGTAAACGTAAAATTTACAAAATTAAAGGGTGAAAACAAAAAAATACTATGTTTAATAATAAAACGTTAATAAAGTATGCATTATGATATTGTATTGATAATAAATAAATAATTTTATTAATAAATTTCTAAAAAACACTTGATTATGTATGAAATATGAGTTAAAATAATACCAATATACAAATACGCCATGTTTCACACAAATTAAAACAAATTGATGTTAGATGTCAGATGAAAAATATTTATAAAAAATAATAATGAAGGAGGAGATGTTATGGATATGACAAAAGTTCAAAGTATGCAAATAAATACAGCAGCAAGAGACTTGGATTTGTCAAAAAAAAGAAAGAAAAGCTTATCGTTATCTATAAATTGTATTTTAATTTTGTTACTAATTGTAGCACTTATAATTTCTATTTGTACAGGACGATATTCTATACCAATACCACAATTAATTAATATAATTTTAGGTAAACTTTTTGGAATTAAAGTATCTTGGCCGCCTACTGTAGAAACTGTGCTTTTTAATGTGAGATTACCAAGAATCATAGTTGCAATTATGGTAGGATCATCACTTGCAACAGCAGGTTCAACCTATCAAGGATTGTTCAAGAACCCTATGGTTTCACCAGACATTCTAGGAGCCACTGCAGGAGCTGGATTTGGAGCTGCCGTTGGAATACTTTGTTCATTAAGCTCAAATGAAATTCAAATTTCAGCATTTGTATTTGGTATTGCAGCAGTATCATTAAGTTATTCATTAAGTAAAATAATAGGCAGAAAAAGTAATGTTACTTTAATATTAGTACTAACAGGGATGGTAGTTCAAAGTATGTTTACAGCTTTTATATCTATAACAAAATATGTAGCAGATCCTGAAAGTAAGCTCCCAGCAATAACTTTCTGGTTGATGGGAGGACTAAATACTTCTACTTGGAAGGATGTTACAGTTATGATTATTCCTTTAATAATAGCTTCAGTACCATTATTCCTTTTAAGATACAAAATAAATGTACTTTCATTTGGTGATGAAGAGGCACAGGCAATGGGAGTGGATACAAATAAAATCAGAATAATAATAATAATTTGTTCAACATTATTAACAGCTTCTGCAGTTTCAGTATGTGGTATGGTAGGATGGGTAGGACTTATAATACCTCACATTGCAAGAATTATTACTGGACCAAATTATAAAAAGCTTCTCCCAGCATCATTTTTAATTGGAGGAACATATCTGCTGCTTATTGATGATATAGCAAGAAGTTTATTTGTAACAGAAATACCATTAGGAATTTTAACATCTATAATTGGAGCGCCATTCTTTTTATTCTTATTAATTAGAGGCAAAAATAAAGAGGTGGTATAAATGAAAAAACAAAAAATAATTATAACATCAATTATAATGATAATATTTTTAATTACTTATATAATTTGTTTTTCTAAAATAACAATGGAAGCAGTATTTATTGACTTACTCATAGCAGTATTTACAATACTATCATTAACAATAAGCGATGAGCAGCTTGAAAAGCATTCTAATGAAATATAATTATACTACCTTCAGATACAATAATTTTAAAAAAAGAGCTTCTTCTATATAAATATCATTTATAAATTAAATAAAACTAAATATGTTGAGGTATACTTTGTTCGGGCACATTTAGTTCTACTTAATTTGTAAATGATAGCGGAGAGAAGCTTCTTTTAAAAATTTAGTGGAACTTTGTGACCGAACATAGTATAAAGTATAAAAGAAAGGAGATTAATAAAATGAAATTTGAAATTAATAATGTATCATGTGGTTATGGTTCTAATATAATAGTTAAAAATCTTTCAATGAATATTGAATCTGGTGAAGTTCTTACATTGCTTGGACCAAATGGAGTAGGTAAAACAACATTTTTTAAAAGCATTCTTGGATTTCTGAAAATTCATAGTGGAGAAATAAAATTAGATGGAGAGAACGTGCATAATTGGAAGAAAAGCAAACTAGCAAAAGTAATAGGATATGTACCGCAGGCACACGTCCCGCCTTTCCCTTTTTCAGTACTTGACGTGGTAGTTATGGGAAGAACTGCTCATCTAAATACTTTTGCATCACCATCTAAAAAAGATATAAAATTTGCTGAAGAAACATTGGAATTGCTAAATATTTCATACCTTAAAGATAAAATCTATACTGAAATCAGTGGAGGAGAAAGGCAGATGGTTTTAATTGCAAGAGCACTTACTCAAGAACCTAAAATTTTAGTTATGGATGAACCTACTTCAAATTTAGATTTTGGTAATCAAGTGAAAGTTTTAGAACAAGTCAATAAGTTATCTAAAGATGGATTAGGCATAATAATGACATCACATTTTCCTGATCATGCTTTCCTTTGTTCTACGAAAATAGCACTTCTTAAAAGAAACCATGAATTCATTGTAGGTAAGGTTGATGAAGTTATTACAGAAGAAAATTTAGAATCAGCCTATGGTGTTAAAGTTAAGATAATAAGTACTAAAAATGAGGAAGGGACGGTTATCAAGTCTTGTATTCCAATGTTAAGTATGATTGCATAAAAACAAAGTTGGAAAAACAGTTTCTGAAAGATTGATAAAGCAGCTGCTAAAAATATTAAAAATAAAGTTGGAGCAGCAGCAGTTTCTGAAAGCTAGGATAGCAGCGGTTTCTGTAAGTAAAACTGAAGAAATAAATATTAATTCTTTAAAATTAAAAAAGTATTACGGTTAAGGAAGCTAAAGATTAATAGATAAAGATTATAAAGGGAGTTGATTATATTGAAAATTAGAACAGACTTTGTAACAAATAGCAGCTCAGTAAGCTATATAATTACTATGAATGAAGAGTTTGTTGAATTTATGAAAGGAAAGAAACCTGAATTTTATTCAAGCAGTGTAAAAAAATCAAGAATTTATGAGGCATTACGAAAAGATTTAACTACAAATGGTGAGAAAATAGAATTGCTTGATAGGCAGGTATATTCAAAAAGATATGCTCTTTTAAAAAAGAGAGACTGTAAGTATGATGATTCCTTTAATAAACCTATTGAAGAGATTGATTTTGCTAGCATAAGTGATGATGATTTATGGGCATATATATATGGTGAATATTTTGTAAATGGAAGATTGTCAAGTGAATTAAAAGGCTTTGGTTCAGTTCAAGTAATTAAAGATACAGGTATCATACCTAAACCGAGGGATTAAAAATGAATATAAGAAGACATGGTGAAGGTTATAATTTTATTGGAGATACAGAGACAGGAATTACACTACGATTTGGAACTGAACTAAACACAAATCCTTGGTATGCACCTTGGCCGGAATTAGCAGATATTTCAATAAGCAATCATTGCACAAAAGGATGTGAATTTTGTTATAAAGATAGTACTAATAATCAAAAATTTATGTCTTTAGAAGAATATGAATATGTATTGAATTGTTTAAAAAGCGAAAGATGGGGAAATGTTTTTCAAGTTGCTTTAGGTGGAGGCGAACCGCTTGAGCATCCTCAATTCATTGATATAATTCATAAAACAAATTCTATGGCAATAGCTGCAAACTTTACTACTAATGGAGTTCATATTGATAAAATAGTTGCTAAAAATATTAAAAATAAAGTTGGAGCAGCAGCAGTTTCCGTAAGTAAAGCAGAAGAAATAAATGCTGATAAAATAAAAATATTTACAGATGAAGGAATTAAAACAAATATTCATTTCGTATTAGATAACCAATCTATCTATGATGCAATTGATATTTTGAATGGAAAATATAATGATATACTTCAAAATATAAATGGAGTTATATTTCTTACCTATAAGCCTAAAGGTAGAGCAAATCTTGATAAATGCCTAAAATTGGACAATCAGCTTAACAAATTTATTAATCTAATTGATAATAATACAGCAGATGTAAGAATAGGTTTTGATGCATGTTTTGTTCCATTACTAATGAACAAAACAAAAACCAATGTTGATTATATTGATTCTTGTGAATGCGGTTTCTTTTCAGTATACATTGATGAAAACATGAATGTTAAACCATGTTCCTTTGCCAACGATGACAGGTTTACTTATAATCTTAAAAATTATAATTTTGAAGATATATGGATGAATAAATATGATATATATCGAAAAGATATTATGAAAAATAACTGCAGAAATAACTGCGAAAATAAACAAAACTGCAGAGGAAAGTGTGCATTTTATGATTCTATAGCATTTTGCTATATGTAGTAAATGATTTTGATCATACATTTTGGATTATACAATTTGCAAACTATAAAAAATTAATTCTTTTAAATTAAAAAGTGTTATGGTTAAGAAAATTAAAGATAAAAGCTAAAGATTATAAAGGGGGAAATATTAATGAAAAATAAAAATAGAATAATAAGTTTTGTATTGATAGGTATTTTATTAATATTATTATTTGCAGTATCAGGATGTGGAACAGCTGAAAAAGCCGATTCAAGTAATACTTCGGATGCAAATTCAAAAACTAGAGTTGTTACAGACATGTCAGGAAGAAAAGTTACAATTCCTAAAGAAGTTAATAAAGTAATATCACTAAGTAATAATACTACTGTCGATATATATACATTGGCACCAGATAAACTCCTTGGATTAAGCTTTAAAATGAAAGATACAGCTAAAGATTATATTCCAGAAAAGTATTTTAACCTTCCTACAGTTGGAACTACATCAGATGGAAAAGTAGATAATGAAGCAATACTGAAATTAAGTCCAGATTTAATTGTCTGTTCAAATGAAGATGGAGTTTTTCCAGCAGATGATATTCAAAAACAGTTAAAAATTCCAGTTGTTATGGTTACAACAGATATGGATAAAACAGATAAAGTATATACATTTTTAGGTGATTGTTTAAACGAAAAAGCACGAGGAAAAGAACTTGCAGATTATTCTAAAAAAACTTTAGATAAAGTTAAATCACTTGTAGCAAAAGTGCCAAAAGATAAAAAAGTCAGCGTATACTATGCTGAAATGACAGGACTCCAAACAGATATTTCAGGAAATGTTCATACAGAAGTATTAGATTTTGCAGGCGGAAAAAATGTTGCAGACATAACAGAAGCTAAAGTTGGTTCAATGGCTCAAGTTTCAATGGAACAAGTTTTAAACTGGAATCCTCAGGTTATTTTAGTAGGTGTAGCAAAAACAGACTTGTATTCTACACTGCTTAGTGATGAAAAATGGGCAAAAGTACAAGCTGTACATGATAAAAAGGTATATAAAACACCTGCAATTCCTTTTAACTGGTTTGACAGACCACCTTCAGCTGTAAGAGTTTTAGGAGCAGAATGGCTTGCCAATCTTTTATACCCTGACTATGTAAAAATAGATATAAAAAGCGAAACCAAAAACTATTATGAAGAATTCTTCGGTATTAAATTAACCAATACCCAGCTTAATGATATATTGAAAAATGCTCAGTAAAAAGTAAAAAAGGTAAAAAAGGGGTAAAAAAGGTAAAAAGGTAATAAAAAAAGGGACGGTTAACAATAAAAAAAGGGACGGTTAACAACAAAGAGCAAATAACAAAGAGGGAAAAGAGCAAAGAGGGGACGGTTATCATTAAGAAAAGAGGGTAAAGAAGGGACAGTCAACATTACAAATTTAGAAAAACTTTGCGACCAAGGGTAGTATAATTATAAAAAGCAAAATGAAATGGGGGATAAAAATGAAGAAAACAAAAAAAGTTAAATCATTAATGAAAGTTATAACAATATTGATATCAGTTGTATTTTTATTAACTGGCTGTGGAAGTAGTTTAAATGCTTCAAATATTACAAAAAAAGATAATGCATCATCAGCTAATGATTTAACAATTACTGATTTAGCTGATCGTAAAGTACAACTTCCAAAAACAATAAACAAAATTAGCGCAATTCATCCAATTCCAAGCCATATGGTTTGGAGATTAGCACCTAAAAAAATGGCAAGCATTGACAGCCAATTTAAAGATAGAATGTTGTTTATGTCTGATGATGAAATTAAAAGATTAAAAAGTCTTCCTATGACAGGAGTTTTTAATAATGGAGATATGAGTACAGAACAGATGCTGACAATAAAGCCAGATATAATAATATCTTTAAAAAAGGATACAAAACTTGATACAGAGCAGCAGGATTATCAAGCACCAATAGTTGCTACTTCAAAAGACAGCCTTACTGATTATGAAGATTCGTGGAGGATTATTGGAAAAATTACTGGAAACGAAAAGGAAGGAAATGAATTAGGAGATTATTGGCATAGCACTGTTGGCAAGGTAACAAAAATTACTTCTAAAATTCCTCAAAAGGAAAAACTTAAGGTTTATTATGCACAATCAGGAACAAGCTCAACTGTTGGAACTAAAACAATAATGGCATCAATTATCAGACTGTCTGGTGGAATAAATTTGTATGATGATATCCCAATATCAAAATCAGATGAACAAAATGAAAGTATAAATACATCAATGGAACAAATATTAAGCTGGAATCCTGATGTAATAATAGCTAAGACAGGGAAAATAAGAGATCAAATTCTTTCAAATCCACAGTGGCAAAATACTAATGCAGTTAAAAATAAAAGAGTTTATGCTACTTTAAAATATGAAATGCTTGATAGAATTCAATCTTTAATGGGATTAGTATGGACAGCAGATACGTTATATCCAGATAAAGTTAAAATTGATTTGCATAAAGAAACAAAAACTTTTTATTCAAAAGTTTATTTGACAAATGATATTACAGATACTCAGATAGATGAAGTATTAAATTAGTGAACATAATACCGTTAGTTACAAAGATTCACTAAATTTCTTAAGTAAGATTCATATTGCTTTTATTTATAAATTAATTTCTATTGAATATACTTAAGAAAAGTATAAAATAAAAATATAATTTAATTAATCCATAGTTTATATTATGTTTAGTAACATTTAGAACCAATTGATTTATAAGTGGAATTTAAATGTGCAAAAAGTAAAGTATAAAACTATGGATTTTTTATATAATATTAAAATAACTTGTTATAATTTTCGTTTATGGTTGTGTTATGAGCATCATTGAGTGATTAATATGAAAATAAGTTTCATAGATTTTCTAAAGCTATAAAACCTCTAAAAATTTTTTGATAGAATTACATAAATATACACTATATTTTAAACTATTAATAAAAAAACACTATATATATTATTTAAAGTTTAAGAATAAGTATATTTATTAAAAAATATATTGATTTTATTTTTACTCATTATTATAATAGGCATAACATACTAGTATATATGATTATCAAATATGATATAAAGTTGTTATTTTATGCAATATTGTATTAAATGTAAAATAATTAATATGATTTAGGAGGAATTTTAATGAAAAATATAAAAAAAATATTTGTTTCAATAATTTCAGCACTAATGATATTATCATTAGTTGGCTGTGGAAGTTCAACAAGTACAAGTCAGAGTGCTCAACCTACTAAAGAGGAAAAACCGGTAACGTTAAATATATCAGCAGCTGCAAGTTTAAAGGATGCAATGGGAGATATTCAAAAAGAATATGCTAAATCAAAACCTAATGTTACTTTAACAATAAATTTTGGAGCTTCAGGTACATTAGAACAGCAGATTATTCAAGGTGCACCTTGTGATTTATTTATTTCTGCAGCAAGTAAACAGGTTGATGATTTAAAATCAAAGAGTTTATTAGTTGATGATAGTGTTGTAAATTTTTTAGGAAACAAAATAGTTCTTATTGTGCCAAAAGATAAGTCAGATGTAACAGGTTTTGATGATTTAACAACAGATAAGGTTAAAAAATTAGCTGTTGGAGAACCTAAGAGCGTTCCTGTAGGTCAATATTCATTAGAAATATTTAAAAATAAGAATATTACTGATAAAGTGCAGTCAAAAGAGGTCCTTGGTAAAGATGTAAAAGAAGTATTAAGTTATGTCGAAACAGGAAATGCAGATGCTGGATTAGTTTATGAAACAGATGCAAAAACATCAGATAAAGTTAAAGTTGTTGCTACTGCGGATGAAAGTACACATTCTCCTGTAGTATATCCAATGGCAATTATTAAAGCTTCGCAGAATGTTGATGATACAAAAGCTTTTCAAAAATTTCTTCAGGGAGATAAAGCAAAAAAGATATTTGAAAAATATGGATTCAGTGTTAAATAAAAATTAAACTTTACTTAATCTAATTAACTACCCATGCTGCCTGTAGCACAACCACGGATGAAAATAGTGACAAGCTATTTTCTAACTAAGTGTAATATATAAAAAATAATATTTAGATAGGAATGATAAAAATGCAGCTTGATATGTCGCCTTTAATTATATCTTTAAAAACAGCATTTACAGCAACAGGTATTGCTTTTGTTTTCGGATTAATAGCTGCATATTGGATGAAGGGGTATAAAGGTAAGCTGAGATTCTTAATTGATGCTGTTTTTGCATTACCTCTTGTCCTGCCTCCTACAGTAGTGGGATTTTTTCTACTAATGATTTTTGGAAGGTATGGTTTTGTTGGAAAACTTATATTGAAGTTCAATACAACTATTATATTTAGCTGGCCAGCAACAGTTATTGCAGCATCTGTAGTTGCGTTTCCATTAATGTATAGAACTACATTAGGTGCTTTTGAGCAATTGGATGAAAATATAATAAATGCTGCAAGAACATTAGGTGTAAATGAATTTAAAATATTTTGGAAGGTTACTTTTCCTCTTTCATGGCCTGGAGTAGCAGCTGCAACTATTTTATCTTTTGCTAGGGCGATTGGAGAATTTGGTGCAACAACAATGGTTGCAGGAAATATTCCTGGGAAAACTCAAACTATTCCTGTAGCTATATATTTTGCTGCAGAAGGCGGAGATATGAATAAAGCTTTATTCTGGGTAATTATAATTGTAGCAATTTCTATGATTGTAATTATATTGATGAATTATTGGGCTGATTGTCAAACTAAAATTAACTTTAGAAGAAAGAGCAGCAGAATGTTAAGATAAAAATAATTTGTCTACAAATAAAGCATAATTGTGATACTCTTGAGGTGATGTAATGGAACTATTAGTAGATATTGAAAATAAATTATCAGGTTTTTGCTTAAATACTAAATTTAAAACAGGAAAAGATACTTTAGGACTTCTTGGATCTTCAGGTTCGGGTAAAAGTATGATTTTAAGGTGTATAGCAGGAATAGAAACTCCAACAAAAGGCAGAATTGTTTTAAATGGACGAGAACTTTTTAATTCTGACAAAAAAATTAATTTACCCATCCGAAAAAGAAAAGTCGCTATTTTGTTCCAAAATTATGCACTTTTTCCTCATATGAATGTATATGAAAATATAGCTTTTGGTCTTTCGAAAGTTGATAAAAAAGAAAATAAGAAAAAGATAAATGAAAAAATAGAAATGATGCAGCTTAATGGTCTTGAAGAAAGATATCCAAGTGAACTTTCAGGTGGACAGCAGCAAAGGGTTGCATTAGCAAGGGCACTTATAATTGAACCTGAAGCACTTCTTTTAGATGAACCATTTTCAGCTCTTGATAATCATCTTAAAAGTAAAGTTGAAAAGAAGCTTATAGAGAGCCTTTCAAATTATAATGGTACATCAATATTTGTAACTCATAACATGGATGAAATATACAGGATATGTAGAAACATTCAAGTTATTTCTCAAGGTACAACTGTTGCTTATGGAGATAAGGAGAAAATATTTAATAGACCGCCTAATCTTACAACTGCTAAATTAACAGGCTGTAAGAATTTTTCTAAAATTAAAGTTATATCTCCCTATGTAGTTGAAGCTGTAGACTGGGGATGTAAAATTCATTTAAATCAAAAAACAACAGAAACTGAAAAATATATTGGATTTCGTGCTAATCATATTGTTGTAGCTGATTCGATTCAAAATATTAAATATTACAGTAAGGAATGTAACTGCAATGAAGTGAACTGTCAGGAAGATATTGAAAAAGAAAATATTTTTGACTGCTGGGTGGTTGAAACTAGTGAGACACCTTTTAGAATGACAGTTTATATATCACTTAAAGAAAATCAAGATGAAAATAGTAAATTTTTAATCCAATGGGAGGTTTCAAAGGAAAAATGGTTTTCTATAAAAGATAAACCTCAGCCATGGAAGGTTTACATGAATATGGAAAAACTTTTTCTTATGGAAGAATAATATTGTAGTGAGGTGAGTTCACCTGTCCACACTTTTTTTCGAATTTGCTTTAATGAAAGAATAATATTGTAATGAGGTGGTTGTGATTATCATGAGCGTTATCACTTTCCTAATGGAAAAATAACATAGTGAATGAGGTGATTGAAATGGGAAAACAAATTGCTGTATTTGTAGGTGTTGATGGGGAAACTGCACTAATTAATAATACAGATAAAATTAATGTTTATGAGAAAATTAACGAAAAATGGATAATAAAAAAACAAATACCTTTTTGTATTATTCAATCAGAAAAGTCCATATCAATACGTGAAAATTTTATAAAAATAGTAGATGAATTAGAAGCATGCAGATTACTGGTTGGAAAACAGGTTTCAGGGCTTGTTTATAATGTTTTTGATAAAAGTGGTTTTAATATTTGGGAAATCGAAGGCAAGCCAGAAGAATTCCTTGACTATATTATTCAAAAAGAGGAAGAAATCAGCAATGAAGAATCGCAAAAAAATACAGTTGAAAATCCAATCAAAAATAAGGACAATGGTTATTATTATGTTAATTTAAAAAAATATCAAGAAAGTAATACTGGAATAACATCAAAACAAATACTATTATCATTTTTAAAAAATGAAACATTTTATGAGCTTGAAATAATATGCAGCCATATCCCACCATGGTTTGAAAGAGAGTTTCAAAAATTATCCTTAAAAGTAGATGTTGAAACTTTAGGTTTAAATGAATATAGATTAAAAATTCACCATATGACTTGTGAGGAAAAAGAAAGAAATAATAATTAATATATGTGTTTTAAGTTAAAAGAAGTAAAGATAGGGTGATAATAATGAAGCTGATTACAGTATCAGGACCTCCTTCATCAGGAAAAACTTCTGTTATTTTAAGAGTAATACAAATACTAAAAGAAAATTATAAAATAGGTGTTATAAAATTTGATTGCTTGTCCTCACTTGATAATATTTTATACGAAAAAGCTGGCATTCCTGTTAAAGTAGGACTTTCAGGCAATCTTTGTCCTGATCATTTCTTTGTAAGCAATATTGAAGAATGTGTTCAATGGGGCATAGAATCAAAGCTAGATTTACTTATAAGTGAAAGTGCAGGTTTATGCAACAGATGCTCACCTCATATAAAAGATGTACTTGCTATATGTGTTATTGATAACCTTTCAGGAATCAATACTCCGAAAAAAATTGGGCCAATGCTAAAGCTTGCAGATATAGTCATTGTAACAAAAGGTGATATTGTTTCTCAAGCTGAAAGGGAGGTTTTTGCCTTTAAAATTAAGCAGTCAAATCCTAAAGCAAATATTATATTCATTAATGGTATTACAGGACAGGGAGCATATGATTTAAGCAAGTATGTTGAAACTGCTGCTGATATTGACAAAATAGATGGAAAACGGCTGAGATTTACTATGCCTGCAGCATTATGCTCATATTGTTTAGGAGAAACAAAGATAGGCAGTGATTTTCAAACAGGTAATATAAAAAAGATGAATTTTTAGTAAGTATAATAATACAAGATGAGGTGATACTTTGAGAGACATCAGAGAAATGCTATCATTGCCTATAGAAGCAATTATAAAAGAGTATTCTTATGCAGAAGATTTTTTTACTTCTGTAGGTATTGAAAATGTGGATAAATCATTAACAATAATTCAGCTGGTGGATAGACTAACAGAAGAATATTTTGAGGATACAGGTTTTAATAAAGAACAATTATTAAATCATTTCACATCTTTCATGCAAAAAATGGATGAAATCAATAAAGAAGCAAAATATCATATTGAATCAATTACTATACTTGGAGGTTATAATAAACTAGGAAAAAAAGAAAATGTTAATTTGACACTTCTGCCTGGAGAAATAATTTGTATTGTAGGTCCTACAGGTTCAGGAAAAAGCAGATTATTAGGTGATATTGAATGTCTTGCACAATGTGATACACCAACTGGCAGGCAAGTACTTATTAATAATACTATTCCTAAAAATGAAAAACGTTTCAGTATAGAAAATAAACTCGTAGCACAACTATCTCAAAATATGAATTTTGTTATGGACATTACAGTTGAAGAATTTATTAATATGCATGCCGAAAGCCGTATGGTAGATAACATTAATCAAATGGTTGATAATATAATAAATTGTGCAAATGATTTAGCAGGAGAAAAATTTTCACCTAATATTACTATAACGCAGCTAAGCGGCGGGCAATCTCGAGCATTAATGATTGCTGATACTGCACTCCTTAGTAAATCTCCTATAGTGCTTATTGATGAAATTGAAAATGCAGGAATAGATAGAAAAAGAGCAATTGAATTGTTAGTAAAAAAAGAAAAAATTATTTTAATGTCTACCCATGATCCTATTTTAGCTCTTATGGGAGATAAAAGAATTGTTATAAAAAATGGAGGCATGGACAAAATAATTAGAACTAGCAAGCTTGAATGTGACAATCTTGAGACACTAGAAAAATATGATTACAAAATGATGAAACTTAGGAATTTAATTAGAACTGGGAAAGAAATTAATTTTGATATAGATGAATATTTTAGACATTAACAGCAGCTATAATTTACATAGTAACATTTAGATATTAGCATCAGCTATAATTTCTATAGTTACATTTAGCAAAAATTTGAGAATAAAGATATACTATCCTCGGTCATTAAGTTTCACTAAATTTCTAAAAGAAGATTCTCCTTGCTATCATTTATAAATTAATTGGAACTAAATGTGATGAGGAAAGTATAATATAGATTAAAATTATTGAAAAGGGTGAGAAGATATGGCGATTATTAACAAATATATGAGTGTATATAATATCATAAATATATTTCCTGAAACGTTAGATGTGTTTGTTTCTCATGGATTAAATATGTTTGAAGATGAAAATATATTGAATGATGTAGGAAAGTTTATAAAATTGAATACCATACTTAATCAAAGAAAAATAAATATTGATTTATTTGTTAACCAACTTGAAGAAAAAATAAGTCAAAGTAAAAAACATCAAAACCAAAATAATGATGAAAATATATATACTAAAGAAAAACTAAATGTGCTTGGATTATTACCATGTCCTCTTAAAATGCCTTTAGAAAATGCTTTTGAGCAATTTATTGAAGATTATAAAAATAAAACTAACACTGATATAAATTACTGCCTTGCCAGTAATTCTAACAACCAATTAAATTACTATGATTATGTAGATGAATTTCAAAACATTGAAGAGATTCCAGATATAATAATATCACCTGGAATTAATGGATTTTTTCGAAAGAATTTTGTGGATAAGTTCATTAACAAAGGATATTTTGTGGATGTTTCAAATTATGAACCAAATGAAACACTAAAAAAAATAGGATATCAAGATCCTAAACACAATTATTCAATGATATCTATGAATATTCTGGTAATGGCTGTTAATACTAAGAAACTTGATAATGCACCAATACCAAAAACATGGGTAGATTTGTTGAATCCTGTTTATGAAAAAAAGGTTGCTATTAGGGGAAATAATAAAAACAGTTTCTGTGAAACTGTGCTATCTGCCTTTTATAAAGAATCTGGAATGGAAGGAATAAAACAATTAAGTAAATCTGTTAAAGAAGGATGGCATCCTTCTCAAATGGTCAAAAGTTTGAATAGTAATAAATCTGATAACATAGCCATATGTGTTTTGCCATACTTTTATTCAAAAATGATAAATAATGAAGATGTAACTATTGTATGGCCAGAAGATGGTGCATTAGTAAATCCTATATCCATGCTTGTTAAGAAATCTAAATTTGATGAACTTAAAGATATAGCTCACTATTTAGCAGGTGATAAAATCGGTCAAATTTTTGCAGATGCATTTTATCCATCAGTAAATCCACAAGTAAATAATCGATTACCTAAAGATGCAAGCTTGAAATGGCTAGGATGGGACTACATAAATTCAAATAACATGGGAGACCTAGTAAAAAAAATAAATGCAAGTTTTGCATTGTCACAATGTCGCAATGGTCGCAATGGGACGGTTAACAATTATTTTGTGGGGCATGGGTATTGAGGGCATTGAGATGGCAACGGCGGGCAAAGGGGGCAAAGGGGGCAAAGGGACGGTTAACAGGTTTGTTGAATCGCAATGGTCGCAAGAAGGTCAGAAGGTCGAGGGACGGTTAACAATTATTTTGTAATAATTAGAAATGCTAATTGTGTTATGATATTAATAGTGTAATTTACTTAGGTATTAAGATATTATATTATAATCAGTTACAAAGTTCTAATATAAAAACTTCTTCACTATCACTTATAAATTAATTACATTAGGAATGTCAAATAAGTATTAATTTATTTAATATTTGAATATAAAATACTGTAGTTTGTATAAAAACTACAATTTTTTATTAACAAATTATAGCTTTTAGTTTGGACAATTTTATAGTTTGGACAATTTTATTATAATTATGAATATTTAATTTTAAGGCTTTTTTATAGCACAATATATTGTATTTAAATTGTAAAAATGGATAATATATTGATTTGAGTTTATATTTTTTAAGTTTTATAAAAAATTTTTCAACTGTAACTGCTAATAAAATCTTTGATAATACCCCTATATATAGTATCATTGCTAATAAGGTCCACTCCAATGCTGCTTAATTTTGAAACCCTTGAAATTGTAATGTTACCAAGTATACTACATATTTTTGAGCAGCCTATATTACAAAGATTTCTAAGTAAAAGAACTAAAATTCCTCTAGCAGAAACAAGTCCCTTTTTAAATTTAAGATGAATAAGTTCTTTGCTTATATTAAACTTATCAGCTACATATTGGATTACATCATCAATATTAAAATTTCTCACTAATATTTTTTTACCACTAATATAGTCACATTTTTCATTACAAAATTCAATTTCTTGTTGAGAAATATTAGGTAATTCTGATAATAAAGAGTTTTGTGATTTTACAACTAATTTAAAATATCTTTTTGTTGATTCATTTATATTTTCTCCAAACATTTTTAATATAAATTTTATGTCTACTAAATTTAAGTCATCAGTTCTTAAATTTAGATATATGCCAAAACTTGAAAAATAGTAGTTTTGAGGATTGTTTTCATAACCATGAATATCAGATGGATTATTGTGGATATATGCTGATAAAGCTATCAAATATCTGTCATCAGTTACTATTTTGCTTTTAAATCTATCTTGAAAAAGGTGTCCATGCCTTTTATAAGTTAAATTATAATATCTAGCATATTTGAAATTTATGCAGTGCATTATTTTTGATATATCAGCACCATTACAAAATATTATTAAGTGTAAGTGATTATCCATAATACAATAAGCGTAAATAATAAAACCAAATACTTTTTGATATTCTTTTAATAATAACAAATATTGTCTTTTATCTTCATTATTTTTAAATAATAGAACTTCACTAATACTTCTTGCCATAACATGATATATGGCACCTTCTTGTTTTTGTCTAGCTATTCTTGGCATAATATATAATACCTCATTTTCAAAATTATTTTTACTTAATTAAGATTATTCCCAAAATATACAATATCTAAACAAAGATATTAATGTAAAAATGTAAAATATTTATTAACTATTAACTATTAACTATTAACTATTGCTATCCAGTATCCAGTAGTAATTATACTTTTGAAATTGTTAACTGTCCCTTTTGTCCTTCCCTCAAATAGTTGTTAACCGTCCCAACCTGCCAACCTGCTACAACCTGCCACATCAGGTGTTAATCGTCTCAAACCAAAACCGCTTACCAACCCCTTTACTCAAATACTCAAATAGTTGTTAACCGTCCCCAACCCCCAACCGCACACAACCGCACAACCGCCCCCAGTCAGTTGTTAACCGTCCCCACCTGCCCTATTTATTCAAAAAACAATAATGTAAAGGTGAACATCGAGCAAAAAAACAAAAAAATGCAAGTTTTATAAATGAAAGATTCATTTGCTGAATTATTTTCAGTTTGACGATTTGACAAAAAATTTCATGTTTTATACAAAAAACATGAAAAAAACTACCCAAATTATATTATTAATTAAATAATTGAAGGCGTAAAATATAGTATTATTATATTAAATCATTATTAAAATGTTTATAATAATTATGAATTGATAAAAAATGAATTTATAGCCAATGCATTATTGCAATTAAAAATTTCTTGTGTTATATTTGTTTAAACTTTAAGTGCAAATTTTCATTCAAAGAAATTTTCATTTAAGGTAGATATGTTTTTAAAATTATGTTTCCAAAATTACAAAATTAAGAAGCTAAACAGAATTAAATTTAATAAGTTTAGTAAGAAGTTTTGAAGGAGGTTTTATTAATGAGACAAGTAGCTATTTACGGAAAAGGTGGAATTGGAAAATCAACAACAACACAGAATTTAACTGCAGGGTTAGCAGCAATGGGAAAGCACATAATGGTAGTAGGGTGTGATCCAAAGGCAGATTCAACAAGATTGTTACTTAATGGATTAGCACAGAAATCAGTACTA
>JAUZPN010000180.1 GCA_030705885.1 Bacillota bacterium
CCTGCTACTTCAAAGCCTTCTACTTTACTGATGGCTTTTTTTAAAATCATCCTCATAGCTTCTTCATCATCACCTATTATAACTTTTAACTCCAAAGATGCCACCTCTTCTTCTTTTGCTTTTTGGCTTTCCAAATATTTCCGAATAAACATAAGCTTGAGCTAAATTCTTGCTGGTAAATTCTAAAGATATTTTGATGTTTTCAGAATTCTCATTGTTTTCTGGACTTACATTTTGATTGTTTTTATTTATAGAATCGCTGTTGTATTTTTCTTTAGCAGACATATTCTTCTTTTCTTTTTGCTTGGTTTTTTGTTTGGTTTTTTTCTCAAAATCAGAATATTCGCTATTTTTCAAATTGCTAGTATTTGGATTCTGCCTGTTTTGATTACTTGCATTTTGCCCGTTTTGATTGCTTGCATTCTGTCTGTTTTGGTTATTTGGATTTTGACTGCTCTGATTATTTGGATTTTGCCTGTTTTGATTATTTATATTTTGTCTATTTTGAGTATTTATATTCTGTCTGTTTTGATAATTCGGATTATTTCTGTTTTGCATATTATTTTGATTTCTATTATTTGATCCATTTACCATTTGTGACATCAAATTTTCTAAATTAACTTCTCTGCCTGTTTTATTTAATTCATTTCCTGTTTTTGCAGCTTCACGTATTAAATCAAAAAAATCATTGTAACCAGCCATTTATATCACTTCCTTTATAACTGTTAATAGGAAGAACTGTAAAGATTATAACTTTACTATGCTCTTCCTATTTAATAACAGAACTCTTAGCTGTTTGTATTATTGTCTGTAGATGATGAAGGTGTTATTGTTGCTTGTGAGGTTCCTGTTTTTGATATAGAATCTCTCATTTTAGTATCAGCAATAACATTCTGCATATCATAGTAATCCATTACTCCTAATTTGCCTTCTCTAAGTGCTGCTGCCATGGCTCTTGGTATTTCTGCTTCTGCTTCTACAACTGCAGCTCTCATTTCCTGTTCTCTTGCTACTGCCATAGCTCTTCTTTCTTCTGCTTTTGCCTGAGCTATATTTTTATCTGCTTCTGCCTGAAGTGACTGAAGGTGAGCGCCTATGTTTCTTCCAACATCTACGTCTGCTATATCTATGGACAATATTTCAAATGCAGTACCTGCATCAAGTCCTTTTGCTAAAACTGTTTTTGAAATAGCATCTGGATTTTCAAGAACTTCTTTATGTGATAATGATGTACCAACAGTTGTTACAATACCTTCACCAACTCTGGCAAGTACTGTAGCTTCTCCAGCACCACCTATTAATCTATCAAGGTTTGCTCTTACTGTAACTCTAGCTTTTGCAAGAAGTTCAATACCATCTTTAGCAACACCTGATACATTAGGTGTTTCTATTACTCTTGGAGTAACACTCATTTTAACTGCTTCTAAAACGTCACGTCCTGCTAAGTCAATTGCTGCAGCTCTTTCAAAAGGAAGATTAAAATCTGCTCTGTGTGCTGCAATTAATGCATCAACAACTTGGTTTACATTTCCTCCTGCAAGGTAATGAGCTTCAAGTTCATTTACATTTACAGTTAATCCTGCTTTAGTAGCTTTGATAAGAGGAACAACTATTCTGCTTGGAACAACTCTTCTAAGTCTCATACCAATTAAATTGAAAAAGCCTACTTTAACATTTGCTGCTAAAGCTGAAATCCATAAGCCTACTGGTATAAAGCTGAAAACAAAAATGATTAAAAATATTATTAAACAAATTGCTACAACAATTCCTGCTGTACCCATAATATGACCCCCATTTTTTTATTTTTAAATTATTTCTTTTACAACTATTCTATTACCTTGTACTTGAATTATTTTTACTTTCTTATCCTTTTGTATAAATTCACCTTCTGTAATAACATCCAATTTGATACCATTAAAATCTGCTATACCTGTTGGTCTTAATATAGTTAATGATACCCCTTCCTTATCCATAAAATACTTTAAATCGTCAGTTCCAATATAACCTGCCTCTTTTTTTTGAGTATCCTTAAGAATAAGGATTTTTGAAAGTCTTCCCTTTGCTGCTGATTGCAAAACTATGGTCAGCATTATACCTAATACTGCAATAATCGCCACTATAAAAATCAGTACTATAAAGAGACTTGATGTTAAAATTCCAACAAATATAACACCGAGCACTAGCAATATTCCTCCGATTATTCCTGGTGCACCAAAGCCTGGGTGAAACATTTCAATTATTACAAATAAGAATCCTAATACAAAGCAAATAACCACTACAGGTGTAGTAATCATAATTCCTCCCTCCCCTTCAAATTTATATACACTTTATAGTATAAATATTACATCTATATACTATAAAAATAAATATATATCTGCTAAAACATACAGTTTTGATGTCCATATGTCACTTTAAATGTTTATGAATATTATATGCTGCAACCGATATCATAAACTTAAAGCTTTATTATAATATTTTCATGATTACTTTTCACATTTTATCTTGTAACCCATCCTTCAAATGTTGTAAAATTATCATTACTTTCTACTTTCACATCACCGCCATAAGAGTTAAGTATTTCTTTAACAATGGCAAGTCCCATTCCATCTCCTTTATCACCTTTTGTAGTAATACCTGCTTCAAATATTTTATTCTGTATATTCTCAGGAATTTTAGGACCATTATTTCTTATTCTAAAGCCATAAATCTTTAAATCTTTAAAAATTTCAATGCTGATAACCTTATCTGGTTTTTCTATTTCTTTAAGTGCAAATATTGCATTATCTATTATATTACTAAGTATTCTGCAAAATTCCCAAGATGGAACTTGAAGTTTACTAAGCTGAGTTGTAATATTTAGTTCAATTTTTATGCCTCTCTTTTCTGCATAAAGATTTTTAGCCTGCAGAAGTGCATTTACAGCTGGATTTAATGTTTTAAGTATTTTATTAATTTTTTGTATGTCATTATAAACCTTTTCTATATAATCCTTAGAAGCATCATAATCCTCTAGTTCCATTAAACTGTAAACCACCTGAAGATGATTCATAAAGTCATGTCTTTGTCCTCTTAATGTTTTATTTAATTTTTCTTCCTGTTCTAATGTACATTTAACCATTTCATACTCAATGTTTCCATGATATATTATTTTAATATCTCTTATTACAAAAACGCTGTTTATAATTCCAATAATACCTACTAAAATTAAAAAAGCATTATCATTATAGTACTTTCCATTAATATTTAAACTGCCTTTATTAAAAAATTTATAAATGAATGCACATATTATACATAATACTTGCACAATACTTAATACAATAATTGTTATAATAGTTTTATCGATATTTAATTTTCTCTTCATTTTTTAACCTTTCTTCAATATTATTACTACACTTTAAATTATATAGCAGTATTGATTTGTGTCAAGCTTTACTTTTCTCATTAAATCGTTGTATAATACCTATAAGTCTAAAGTAAAATGAAAAATGTTAAGTATATTTTGAAAGGGTGATAATTAATGCCTTTAAAACCAATTGTAAAAAAGCTTATGAAATTTATGGCTCCATCCATGAGTGCTCTTGGACTTGAAAAAGCTCGTGAAGCAGCAGATGAAATGGGTACTAAAGTTCCAAAGGAAAATCTAATTTTAGGTTCAATTAAGAATATTACAGTAAATAACTCAATTAAAGATACTAATCTTCGTATATATACACCTAATGGAAATGGACCTTTCCCGTGTTTCGTTTTTATTCATGGAGGAGGATGGACAACCGGTACTATTAACAGCTATGATTACATATGCAAAAAAATTGCTTTTCTTTCTGATTGTATAACAATATCTATAGATGAAGGTCTGTCGCCAGAATATAAATTTCCACAGCCTGTTGAAGAATGTTATGAAGTCTGTAGATGGATATATAATAATGCTGATGAATTAAACATAATTCAAGATAAAATTGCTATAGGCGGAGACAGTTCTGGAGGAAATATAAGTGCTGCAGTATCTATGCTTGCAAGAGACAGATATGAATTTTCTTTAGCTTATCAAATTTTCTTGTATCCTGATATGCAGCTGAATGCCTGGAACACTGAATCTCGAATACAGTTTGGTGCAGAATTTCCTCCAAATAATGAAGACTCTTTATGGTATGAAAATAATTATCTTAATTCAGTTAATGATGCATCAAATCCTCTTGTTTCGCCAGCACTATCAGATAATTTGAAAGGTCTGCCTCCTGCATTTATTATTACTGCTGAATTTGATCCTCTTAGAGATCCTGCAGAATTATTCGCAAAACACCTTAAAGAAGCAGATGTTGATGTGGAACTTAAAAGATTTGATGGTTTAATCCATGGTTTTCTGTTCATGGGTAAAGTACTTAAAGAAGTAAATGAAGCTTTTGAAGATATCTCAAATCATTTAAGAAAATATCTTTATAACTGAAATATAAAAGACAAGCTCTTTTCCTTTAATTGAAACCTAATAAGAGCTTGCCTATATTGTACTTATTATAATAATCATTTTTAGATTCTTCTGATTTTATTTTTCTTTAAATCCTTTTTTACTTGCAACAATATACATAGGCCTTCCTTTAGCTTCATCATATATACGGCCTATATATTCTCCTATTACTCCAAGCATTATAAGAACAAGTCCATTAAAAAACAAATTAATAACCATTAAGGAAGACCATCCCCAAATTGTCGAGCCTGGAAAAATTATCTTTTTTATTATTATTACAATTAATGATATAAAGCTTACAAGAGATACAACTGTTCCAATATATGCTGCAAATTTTAATGGTTTATAAGAAAATCCTGCTATTCCATCATAGGCTAATTTAAACATTTTCTTTAAAGGATATTTAGTTTCTCCTGCAAACCTTTCATCTCTCTCATACTCTAACGCAGTCTGTTTAAATCCAACCCAGCTTACCAGTCCTCTTACATATCTGTTTTTTTCAGGCAGAGATTTAAGTGCTTCACAAACTTTTCTGTCCATAAGTCTAAAATCTCCAGTATCAACTGGTATATCTACAGTAGTCATGCTTTTTAAAATTCTATAATAGGTTTTAGCTGTCATTTTCTTAAAAAAAGTCTCTCCTTTTCTTTTAAGCCTTTTCCCATAAACTACATCATAACCCTGTTTCCACACATTTAACATTTTTGGTATAAGCTCAGGCGGATCCTGCAAATCTGCATCTATTATAACAATAGCATTTCCAGAGGCATAATCCATTCCTGCTGTAATTGCCATTTGATGTCCAAAATTTCTAGAAAAATTAATAAGCTTAACATTTGGATCTTCTAAACATATCTTTTCTACC
>JAUZPN010000181.1 GCA_030705885.1 Bacillota bacterium
CAATGTGAAGAATTTATAAATAAAATGAAGACTGATTATAAAGTAGATTGTCTTGAGCTAGGAAGAGTAGCTGCTGCAAAATATGGAAGAAGGACAGGTACAGATTGGAATAAGGTTGTTATGGATTCTGATATAAAAATTAATGTGAAAGTAAAACTTAATAAACAAGGAAGAGGAGATTACTGAGAGAATTGACAATTGATAATTGAGGATTGATAAGTTTAGGGTTGACAATTGATAGCTGAGGATTGATAGGTGACAATTAATTGTGAGGATTGAATCTTCATTAGATTTAGAGGAACTTTGTGACCGAGTATAGTATATGTTCGGTCACAAAGTTTATATTTAAGCATAAAATTAATAATTACTTTGCTTAAACTCAATAGATTTTAATAAATAATGTAATTTTTCAAATAATAGACCGACAATAAACCATACAGGTGCATAGCTAAAAGCTATTAATCCTAGAATATTCAGTGGAGTATCATTGTATTGCCAAGGACAAACACCTAATATACATCTAAGCAAAAAACCTGTTGTGAATTCTGCTATAAAAATTAGAATTGTGTAAATACCCCCTCTCAAAATAAATGGAAGGTGTTTTATCCTATCATGTATTGGTTCGAGGAATATTGCCATTCCATAAATTAGGAACATCCAGATATATGTGTGACCTGTTAATCTAATATCCCCTCTTAAAAATGAAAAAAATCCACTCCACAAAACTTCTATACATAAACCAGAAAGACCATAAATAATAAATCGTTTTATCATATTTGTATTTTTTACACTTTATTAGGTAGTTATACATAAAAAATCTAAAAAGGTTAAAATAATAGTTTGGGAATTTTTATATAGAATAAAATAATCTATTTTTGAGAAAATAAATGTACATATTAATTATACTTTCCTTATCACATTTAGTTCCAATTAATTTGTAAATGATAGCGAGGAGAATTTTCTTTTAGAAATTTGTTGGAACTTTGTAACTGAGAATAGTATATAAAAAGGTGGTGTTGGAATAATGAAAAGAAGTATATTCTGCTGTATATTATTTGCTGTTTTTATTAGTTTATGCAAAAATGCTGATGGATTTACTAATAAAATACTATTTACTGAAAAAGATAAATCCAATGCATATGAAAACTTTATGAAACAGGATCTTTTGTGCCTTTTGATGGCTTATCCTGAATTTGCTGTAGATGTAAAGAAAGAATGCGATGGCAGAGTGTACCTTATTATGAAATCAGGACAAAAAATTTTATATGATGATAAAAAAAATAAAAGCTTCGATGAAAAATTTCAAAATCCAGATTTGCAGGATATGATGGAACAAATATATCCTCTTACAGCTATAAATAAAGTATCAGAAAAAAACTTTGATCCAGGAAGAATAAGAGTATACAGTCTTTTGAGTGAGGTATATGGTTTATCTAGAAAAAGTATAGAAACTAATTTAGTAAATACTAATCTTGGATATAGATATTATCAATTTAATAAGAGTAATAAAGCAGCAGATTCACTTAAAAATGCAATGAGTGAAATAGTACCTTTAGCAAACTCACGAAAAGATGTTGGAGGATGTTTATATCCTTCCTGCGGAACTTATAATTATAGAGTGATTTCTGGAACAAATAAGCTGAGTCCTCATGCCTATGGAATAGCCATTGACCTTGCTAGAGATAAAAGAGATTACTGGAAATGGGCATCACCAGAAGAAGGCTCTAAAAGAATTGAAGCTTATCCTAAAGATATGGTTGAAATTTTAGAGAAAAATAATTTTGTCTGGGGTGGAAAATGGTCGCATTTTGATACATTACATTTTGAATATAGACCAGAAATAATCATGAAAGCTAGATATTTTGCATATGAAAATAGAGAAGGAAATCAATGGTATGGAAATGTAGATTACCAAGATTCATTTATAAAAAACTGTATTGATAAGATTAACAATGCTGTGGGTACTATATAAAATGAGTATTATATACTAATTAAGTAGAACTAAATGTTAAGAGAAAAGTATACATACCGATGCGAGGAGTGAATGAGATGTTATGGATATATTAATAAAAAACAAAATTATAACAGTAATTTGCATTATATTGGTAGTCTTACTAATTGTAAATTTGTATCAATTTAAAATTGTATATGCTGAACCAAATAATAAACCTAACAATCAAATTCCAAGTACACAACCTGCTCAGCCAAATAATAAACCTAGTAATCAGATTTCAATTACACCATCAGCAAAGACTGATGATGAAATAAAAGAAGAAGTAACAAAAACTATATCACAGATTTTCCAAAACAGAAATAAGGCATTAATAAGTCAAGATTTAGAGTTAATTGAATCAATTTATGATACAGACACTAAGTATGCAACATGGGCATATGAGTATGAACAAAAGAAAATGAAATATATTCATAATTGGGAATCAAAACAAGGAATAAAATTTACTGATATTATTCCAAGTATTGTTATAAGAAAAATTAAAGTAAATGAAAAAAATGCATCTGTAAATCTGCTTTGTTCTACTGAGTACAAATATTATTATGAAAATCAGCCGGAAATTATAAATTCATCAAGAATTGGAACATATCATATATTGAATCTTACTAATAAAAATGGATTTTGGGTAATTACAAAAGAATGGTATAAGGATCCTTTTGGTGACTCTTTAAACCTCGATAATATTAAAGTTGATACTGTGAAAGAATATATATTATCACAAAGTGCAAAAGACTTATCCTCAATAAACCAAAGAAGAATAAATACTATAAATTATGCAAAGCAATATTGTGGAGCAGCTGAGGAAGAACAGTATGGGTATAAATATAATAAAAAATATAGAGATTATAACTCTCAAGGCGGGGATTGTGCTAACTTTGCTTCTCAAACATTATTTGAAGGAGGAAAGTTCAAAAAGAATAGTTGTTGGAATTATGATGGTTCAGGAGCTACAAGGTCATGGCTGAATGCTGATGGATTTAAATCATATATGACAAACAGCGGAAGAGCATCAGTAATTGCTTATGGAAGTTATGAAAAAGTATATAAAGCATCTTATAAATTATTGCCAGGCGATTTTGTTGCTTATGAGAAAAAAGGAGACATTAATCATATTTCTGTAGTAAGTGGTGCTGATTCAAAAGGTTATGCACTTGTAACATGTCATAATTCTGATAGAAATAATGTACCATGGGATCTTGGCTGGAGCAATAAAGATATAAAATTTTGGCTTGTACATGTAAATTATTAAATTCAAATATAAGTAAAATAATAATGAATTTACATGTAATTCAAATATTAATTATTTATTAATTTTAGGTTAAAACATAATAATAAATGCAATATTATATTATAATTAAAGAATGTATGTGTATAGTGGTACACTATCCTATATCACAAAGTTCCTCTAAATTTCTAAAAGAATCTTTATGATATCATTTATAAATTAGGTGAAACTAAATGTGGCAAGGAAAGTATACATTGGGGGAAGTAAAATGAAAAATTATTTAGTTCAGGAAACTAAAAAAAAATTAACTTCAAATATGGCAGCAGTATTTGTAATGTTGTCAGGGATAACCTATATAATATTTGCATTTATGAATTTCTATCAAGGTATTTTTTTATCAACTAAATATTATGGTTTTTTACAACAAGAGTTATATATTGTAAATAGAGATTTATGTATTACAATTGGATGTATATTAATTTTTTTAGCCTATAGATTGCATAAAAAAATGAGAATTGCTTGGCTTTCAATAATTGGAATAAAATTGTTTTTTTTAATATCAACTATGATATTGCATCCAAGACATTTTAATATATTTTTTATAACGGATTTTCTAATTATTTCTATATTAATATCCTGCAGCAGCAGCTTTAATAAAAAAACAGATATAGGTAATATAAGAAAAGCAACTGCTGTAGCTGTTTCTTCATTTTTATTGTTGATTGTTAATACATCATTTAGGCTTATTTTATTAAAAGCAGGCAGTAAAAATATGTTTTTTTATAGAAATGAATTTTTTAAATCTTTTCAGATGATGTACTTTATAAATTTTTCTTATATGGTTGGCAGTACAAAAGCAGCTATAATGTTAGAAAAGTTTTTTGTAATATTAAATTGGTCATGTATTATTTTAGTAATTTATTTTCTAATGAAACCAAAAACAATTGAAGTAACTACTAATGATTTTGAAAGGAATAAAGTCAAGACACTCTTATCAATATATGGAGATAATTCGGTATCATATTTTTTATTAGATAACAGTAATATTCAATATTATTTTAGCAAAAGGTTTGAGGGTGTTATTGGCTATATAATTAAATATCGGGTTGCAGTGTGTATTGGAGATCCCATTTGTTCGGATAATAATGTTAAATACTTTATTGAAGAATTTTTAAGTTTTTGTAATGAAAATGAACTAAATATTTGCTTCTGCCATACTACAGAAAAATATATTGATGTATATAGACAAATAGGTTTAAATGTTTTACGATGTGGAAAAGAACCAATATTTAATCTCTTTGAATTTGATTTTAAACTTGCTGGCAAAAAAGGATCCAAGCTTAGGGAGTCAGTTAATAGAGCAAATAGAGAAGGTATTAATGTAATAGAATATAATCCTAGTGAAAAAAGAAATGATAATATTGAAAAACAAATAAGTGAAATATCAGCAGAATGGCTGTCAAATAAAAATGGTGGTGAATTAACCTTTCTACTTGGCAATGCTGATATGAATAATATTGGTGACAAAAGGATTTTTATTGGTATAGATAGCGAAAATAAGGTACAAGCGTTTATTATATTTAATCCATTCAATGTTAATGATGGCTATTTAGCAGATGTAACCAGAAAAAGACTAAATGCACCACATGGTATTATGGAAAAAATTAATTTATATGCTTTTGAACAATTTAAAAATGAAGGTATTAAGTGGGCAAGTCTTGGCCTTGTACCATTATGCCATTTAAAAGAAGAAAGTACTGAGAAAAGACCATTAATATCTATGTGTAAGAAAATATATGAAAAAAATTTATTTTTACATTTTAACTCATTATACAATTATAAGAATAAATATTATCCTACATCTTGGAATACACGATACATCGTTTATAATTCAAAAATTTTAGCTCCAAAGATAATCTATTCAGTGATAAAAAGTATTGTGCCAAGTAATATAAGAAATGTTAATAAAAAAAACACTGTTGTAAAACAGTGTTAAGAATATTTTTTATGGGGTATTTCTATTAGTCTTTAATATTTCTATTAGTCTTTGGCAAGTAAATCA
>JAUZPN010000182.1 GCA_030705885.1 Bacillota bacterium
AGTATAAAAGCCCAAACAAAAGTTGGGCTTTTAAAAAATCATTGATTTTTTTCCTCAAGTTTGGATATTCTTTCATTTAACTGTGAAATTTCATCCTTAGTAGCTAAATTTAGATCTTTTAAAATGCTTACAAAATCATCTTTAGTTAGTGGTTTAATTTCCTGAGCTTTTGTTTTTACATTTCTTTTCAGTTCTTCAGAAAGTTCTTTACCTTCTTCAATAGAAAGTTTACCTTTTTCAATTAATTCTTTAATAAGGTTTTCTGATTTTTCATAAGTATAAGCAGCGGCGCCTAGACCTGCTAGAAGGATTTTTTTAAATTCATTAATCATTTTTAAAATCTCCTTTCGATATCTAATGTATATTTTATACATTTAGTGCTTTCATTATACTACAATATAATTATATTATACCATAATTATACTATAAATAATCTACTATAAAAAATAAATAAGCTTAAAGTATATAAATATACTATCTTAAATCACAAAGTTCCAATAAATTTCTAAAAGAAACTTCACCTCACTATCATTCACAAATTAATTAGAAATAGATGTGACGAGGACAGTGTAATAAATTATAAATAAAAGCTAATAAAATATATTATATTGATAATATTAGTGGTTATATACATAAGGTAATAAATAAATTCATATTAACAAAAAGAATATATAGTTACCTCTTGTAAACAATATATTAAAGTTGATATAATAATAAGAAGTATATAATTTTTTATAAAAAAAGCAAGTGTTAATTGTAAAATCAGTAAAAATAACTTAATAATTACATTAAATCTTATATAAATGAAAGGATTGGAATCATGGCAAGCAGTTTAATTAAAATTAAGGAATTATTAAATAAGCTAAGTCCATCTGAAAAAAAAGCAGCACTGTTTATTTTAAATAACCCAAGCAGGATTGCAGATTTGTCTATAGGAGAATTATCAGAAAGATGTGGTGCTAGCGAAGCAACTATAGTAAGACTTTGTAAGATATTAGATTATAAAGGATATAAGGATTTTAAGGTAAGTTTGACAAAACATATTTCTCAAATTCAGAGAGAGGCTTCTGGTGAAAAGGATAAATACACAGATGTAAAACCAGGAGATGATTTAAAGTCTATAATTCTTAATATAAGCTATAACAATAAAAAGTCAATAGATGATACTTTGCAAATTATGTCAGTAGTTTCGATGAAAAAGGCAATTGAGGCGCTTGTTTCATCAACAAGAATTGAGTTTTATGCTGTTGGTACATGCCATATAATTGCACTAGATGCCATGCTTAAGTTTTCAGGTATAAATAAGATTACAAATGCATTCTCAGATTCTCACATGCAGATGACTTCTGCTACTAATCTTAAGAAAGGTGATGTTGCAGTAGCAATTTCATATTCAGGTGAAACTAAAGATACATATGAAACTATAAAAGTAGCAAAGGAATCAGGTGCAACTACTATAAGCATAACAAAATATGGACAAAGTCCTATAAGTGATATTTGTGATATAAATCTTTTCGTTTCAGCACCAGAAATAAGTATAAGGCGAGATTCTTTATCATCAAGAATTGCCCAGCTTAACTTAATTGATATATTATTTGCAGGGGTAACCAGCAGGTCCTTTGAATCTGTTAAAAAATATCTGCAAAATACAAATAATGCAATAGATAAAAAAATGCTTAAGTAAAATATATTTTCTTCATTATATTTAGTATACTTTCCTCGGTCACATTTAGTTCCACTTAATTTATAAATGATAGCGGAGAGAAGCTTCTTTTAGAAATCTAGTGGAGCTTTGTGACCGAGGATAGTACCATTTAATTTATATATTTAAAGTAAAAATTGAAGCTCAGCAGAGGTTCAAATCTGCTGTAAACTTCAATTTTAATTTGCGTATTGACATTGCAGTATAACTGTAATAAAATATCATAGTAGTAATTAAATATGCGCTCGTAGCTCAGTAGGATAGAGCAACGGTTTCCTAAACCGTGGGCCGGAGGTTCGACTCCTCTCGTGCGCACTTTATAAAAGTAAGATATTTCAATGATTTGAGATGTCTTTATTTTTTTATAGTTAATGGCAGTGAATATGGCTTATTTATAAATATCTGAGAATTCTATATTTATTCTTTCAACAAAATTATTTATATGTGTCTTATTATATTTAATATTATCTTTAAGATCATCTTTATTTAAGGCATAAACAGGAAGTTTTATTATAAATTTAGTTCCCTTTCCGTATTGACTTTCTACAGAGATATTCCCTTCATGCATTTCGACAAGCGATCTTACAAGCGATAGCCCTAAACCACTTCCCTCATAATTTCTACTTAATGATTTATCTATCTGCCTGAATTTCTCAAATACTAAATTCAGTTTTTCGCTGGGGATACCAATACCAGTGTCCTCAACAGTAATTGTTATGTATTCATTACCATCAATTATGTTCACAAAAATACTTCCGTCATTATCAGTAAATTTTACAGAGTTAGATAAAAGGTTAAGTATAATTCTTTCAATTTTATCAGGATCACAGGCAATTATTTTTTCTTCTACATCAGTATCAAAAACAAGCTTTAATTTATGAGCACTTATATATTCTGAAGTTGATAAAGTAATTTCTTCAACAATATTAACGATATTACAATTAATTAAGTTAAGTTCAAAAAGGCCAGAACCCAGTTTTGTTACATCTATTAAATTATTTATTAACCTTAATAAACGAAAGCAGTTTTGCTTTTCAATATTTATATTATTAATAATTTTTTGTCTGTCCATTAGTTTAGATTCATCTTGTAAATACATTTTTACCATTTGATTTGAACTCAAAATAATATTTAAAGGAGTTCTAAGCTCATGAGAAATATTAGCAAAGAATTCAGTTCTTAGTCTTTCTAATTCAAGTGCCTGATTAAGTGCTGCAAGTTCTGACAGCTTTCTTTCATTAATATTTCTGATTGATACTACTACTCTTTCCTTGTCATCAATTATTGTAAAGTGATTATTAACTTCAACCCAGGTTTCTTTGTTTTGTTTATCAATAATGATACTTTCAAAGATAAAAGAATTACATTTTTTAATTTTATCAACTATTTCTTCCCTGCATATTTCCATATATGGGGATTTACACGAAATAAGTTGTCTTCCAGTCATATTTAATAATTTTTCTTTAGAATAACCAAATAAACGAATGGAAGCTTGATTTGCATCAATTATATTATTGTTAATATCAAATATGAGTATGGCATCACTAACAGAATCTAAAACTGTCTTAAAATACTGCTGACTTTTTTTAAGTTCCTCCTGAGAGCGTTTATATTCCAATAATCTATAGCCGCTTTCAGCAAGAGTTTTAATAAGACCTGTATAATATTCTAAAATATATTCGACTTTACTTTTAGAAACTACAGGTACTTTGTGAAGAGCATTAATATATTCTTCTTCATTAAAGCCTAATTCTATTGCTTGATTACGGAAAAAATTCTCATCAAGTATTTCGTCTTCATAAAAGAACTGTCCTACAAAAACTGTTGCTAGATGCTTACCTGAAATAAGAATCGGCATTGCAATATCCCACATATTATTTTTGCATTTATAGGCAACAAATGTTTCTTTACTAATATGTTTCTTTATATAATTATCACTTTCATGACATCTTTTGCATGAAGCAGGATTAGTCCTATGATACTTTGCACAGATATCCTGCCATCCTTCTGCAATTAAAATTGTACCATTTGCATCAAGAATACCAACAGAAATACCTACTGTTTTGCAAAGGTTTTCTACCATAGTTTGTAATACATTTATATTGACTAATTCTAAAAAATTTATTTTTTGCATAGTATACCTTCCTTAGGATATACTTTGTTCATCACCTTAACTTATATTTATACTTTCCTCGGTCACATTTAGTTCCACTTAATTTATAAATGATAGCGGAGGGAAGCTTCTTTTAGAAATCTAGTGGAACTTTGTGACCGAGGATAGTATATTGAACAAAATATAAAAAAATATTTAATAGTATTTATAATTTTTTTATAATACTTACTAAATAATAATTTCTACATTTTGTACCAAAATCCTTTATTTTTTTATCGCCAAATTCTTTGTTAATTCGACTTATATTATATTTAATATATGGTTTTAGTGTTTTTGTTTTTTTCATTAAAGAATTTTTGTATGTTTTTAAAAATTTCTTGTATAAGAGTAACTCTTGCTTCACTACTTGCCCAAGCTATATGTGGAGTTATTAAAATTTTATTTGGATTTTTTAATTTTAATAAAGCATTTGTTTCATTTATTGGTTCTGATGTTAAAACATCAAGGGCAGCACCTTTAATTTTATCTTCATTTAATATTCTTGCTAAATCTTCTTCAACAACTATTCCACCTCTGCCCATGTTTATCAGTATGCTGTCTTTTCTCATAAGTGACATTTTTTTGTAGTTTAACAATCCGTTTGTAGCATCGTTTAAAGGTGCATGGATAGATACAATATGGCTGTTTTTTAATAATTCATCTAATTCAGCTCTTTTATATTTTAAATCTGTATTTTTGCCAGAAGTAGAGTAATAAATAACATTACATCCAAAAGCTTTTGCAATGTTTGCTACAGCTTTCCCTATTTGTCCAAGACCTATAATTCCATATGTTTTTCCTTTAAGTTCATAGTAAGTCATACCTAGATGAGTGAATATAGGACTTTTTGAATATTGACCACTCTTTATGTAGTTGTCATAATAACTTAAATTATGCAGGAGATAGAATAATGATGCAAAGGTATTTTCAGTTACACTTGTAGTTGAGTATCCTGCAACATTTGTTACTGCAATTCCATTTTCCTTTGCATATTTTAAATTTACATTATTTGTTCCCGTAGCAGCTATACAGATAAGTTTCAGCTTTTTAGCATAAGGTAAATTATTTTCATTAAGAAGAACTTTATTAGTTATTATAACATCAGCATCTTCAATTCTTTCTTTTACTTCTTCTTTCGCTGTAGTTTCATATTTTAAGAATTCTCCAAGAGAGTTAAATATAGATAAATCTATATCATCTCCAAGTGTTTTGCCATCTAACAATACAATTTTCATATTATCACCTCGTAAATTTTATAAAAAATAACCTGTCATATTTTTGTGCATGGTTATTCTTTATATACACCTATTAACCACTGCTGCTTGATATTACATTTTGGTAAAGCAGAATTTAATGCATCAATATCTGAGGAAGATATTGGACCATCAGCTAATAAATAAAGAGAGGTTAAATTTTTATGATCTTTTAAAATAGTTAAATCTA
>JAUZPN010000183.1 GCA_030705885.1 Bacillota bacterium
AAAAACCGCACAGTTCAAATTTACATATTTAATTTTAATATTTTAATATATAAAATACAATAAAAATAAATAATTCAATTATAAAAAAGTTTTTCAAAAAATATAAATTAAATTAATAATTATGAAGGAATTTAAAGAAATTTATTGAATTAATATATAATATGCAGAAGTTATACTATACTTGGTCACAAAGTTCCATTAAATCTCTAAAAAGATTACATTGTGATTAGCAAAATATCCTTAATTTTATAATTTAAGATATGTGGGAGATGAATATTAAGTTGAAATCAAAATTTAAAAAAATCATTATCATAATTTATGTTTCAGTTTCAGTAGTATTTATTTTAGTAGGTGGGATATTTGTTCTAGTAAAATTTAAAAATTACTGTCAAAAAACATATAAGGCAGAGTTAAGTTCAGATATTTATGATTCTAAAGGCGTAGATAAGCTTTTTGATGAAGGGAAATATGAAGAAGCCATTAATAAAATTGATAATTTTCTTAAAAAAAATCCTAATAATACAGAAGCTTTGGATGATAAAAGTTATGCATTGATCTCGCTGGATAAAAATGAAGAAGGAATATTAGTAATAAATAAAATATTAAATAAAGATCCAGAAGATGGTGATGCACTCAACAATATAAGCTGGGCATATAATAATTTAGAGCTTTATAATATCGCAGATAATTATGCAGATAAAGCATTAAAATTATATCCTAATGATGAATATATTATGGTAAATAAGGCAAATGCATTATATGGATTAAAAGAATATGATGATGCTTTAAAGTATTATGATAAGGCTGCTGAAAAAAATGATAAAATGGAATATGCACATTGGGGCCAAGGATTGGTTTATTATCATAAAAAAGATTATAAAAAAGCTATTGAATGTTTTCTCAAATATAAACAGTTAATAGGAAAAGACGACAGCAGTAACAAAGATGATGATAAAGATGATAATAAGGATGCTGATAAAAGGATTGCTGATTTGTATGTTAAATTAAATGATTATGATAATGCTGCAAAAATATATCAAAGTGAAATTGAAAATGATTCAAAAAATTATGATGCTTATTATTCATTAGGTGATGTATATCTTAAACAAAAAGAATATGAAAAATCAATTGATTGCTATAATAGTATCATAAACAAAGCACCAGATGAGGCAGAAGCATATTATGAGAAGAGTATTTGTTTATATCAGCTTGGTAAAAAAGATGATGCTATAGATAATCTTAAAATTGCTATAAACTTTGATGAGGAATATATTCATGATGCTATTGATGAGCCTATGCTTGATGATTTAAGAAGTGATCCTGAATTTAAAAATTTAATTAAATGAACATATACTATCCATAATCAAAAAGTTCCATTAAATTTTAAAAGAAGCGTATCTCTGCTATCATTAATAAATAAAGTGGAACTAAATATGACATAGAAAATATGACATTCATACATTTATGTTAATAAATTTGTGAATGTCATTTTTAAGTTTAATTTTCGGATACTTGTGATACTGTAACAACTGGATAGTATCTTCCATCTTGATTTCCTGGGAAAGTAGCATTTGTGTTAGTTCTTGTATCTCCATTTAAAGTTCCTGTAACAGTAATAGTAATATGATTTTCTTTTGATGTTTTTTGAATCAGCTGCCAAGCTAATAATTGCCCGCCAGTTCCAAGACTAAAGGTACCTTTCTTTCCTGTTGAAAAGTTACCATCAAAATAATAAAACTTGCAGGTTCCATCACTTTGCTTAACAGTTATTCCAAAACCACTATCTGCACAAGCATACATTTGTAAACAACTTTTTGAATCATCACCAGGATCTTCACTTGATGCACCAGTATCTGGATTAACATATTGAACAAAACAATCTTCATCTTGAATGAAACCAGTTAAAGTTATTGTTTTGACTTGTGATGATGTTGTTGGTGTTGCTATTGCTGCAGGTGGTGTTGATGCTGCAGGTGTTGTTGTTGTAGATGGTGTTGATTGTGTAGATGACGTTGTTGATAAAGATGATGTTGGTGTTGGTGCGAATGATGATGTTGATATTGGCGTTGCAGCTGCTGTTATTGCTGGCACTTGAGTTGCTGCTGAAGTAACACTAACATGTGATGCATTGCTGTCAGCATTTGGTGTGAGTTTGTCAGCAGCTTTATCAGTATTTTTTGCAGATGAAGCTTCAGATATTTTTGCAGCAGCTAAATTTTTGCTGCTTAAGTTTGTTCTTTTATGAATATTGTAACTAATAATTACTGCTAATAATATAATTATCGCTGAAGATATACTTAAAATTATTTTCTTTTTTGATGTCATTAAAAATACCTCCTTCTTATATGGAATATAAATTTTAATTATAAAATCTTTCTAAATTTCTAAAAAGATTACCTTTTCTTTACTGCTGTAAAAATCCCTTTAATGGTTTGTCAAGAAAATTGAAACCTTCTGAATCTAAAGTAAATATATCATTTGATCCTTCAACTCTTGCATAATACTCATTACTGTTTTTTTGACTGCCTATATAAAATTTCTTTATACCATTAGAATTCTGAAATTCTAAGCTATAAGCAGGGCTTTTTAAACCATATTTATCAAAGTTTGCAGGATTGTCATCAATAAATTCTAAAGCAAGAACTTTTGAAATAGCATCCAGCACTGGACTTATTTGATTTTTATCAGCTTTTGTATTAATAGGAGAAACAATTAACCAACTATCATCATCAGTATTTTTTTTAGCAGAAAAGACAATTGAATTATTTTTCTGTAAGGTTACGCTAGTAATATCTTCAGCTAAAGTTTTAGGACGGAGTTCTCTTCTAAAAGATAAAACATTTTTATCTTTTATAGTTTTTTTTGTAAACAAAATTGAGTCAATTTTATTTTTATCGATTGTGTAAATTTTATTGCTTTCCTTAAGCTTTGCATAATAATTATCCTTAGAAGAAGTTAAATTACCAATTTCTAAAATATCAGTTTTATTATTTGATGTACTAATTGATACTAAAGCAGGGTTATCTAATCCATATTGTGCAATATCATTACTTTTTTCAGTAATTAATTTATTAGCTGTAATATAAAATATATTCAATGGAAGCCCATTAGCAGCTGATTCATCATATATTATATCTGAAGGCTGTATTAGTGCCCATTTATTAGATTCTTTTTGAAATAAGAGTTTATCGCCTTTATTATTTATTTCAATTTTTTTAATATCTTCTACATTAAAATTGAATATTTTAATTTTATCAGCTTCAGTAGTATTACTAGCTTTTCTGGTGCTTATAAAATAAGTAACAGAAAGAATTACAACTATTATAAGAAGTATAACTGCATTTTTATAAAATTTCATAGATGCCTCCTTTTTAGCCAAACAAACAGACCATATCCTAATATACTTATTGGTAGTACAAATATAACAAAGAAAGCAATAATTTTTCCATTAGCTTCAGTAATAGAAATTTTGCCACTATTGAAAGGTTTAGCTGCGATAACTACATCACCACTATTATTCTGCATCCAATTTAATGTACTTATAAAGAAATAATTACCAGTGCTGAAATATGAAGAATATGTTTCTTTAGTACTTTCATTTAAAAATAATGAACTTCCTAAAACAATTACTTGCGATGGTTTTACTGTAGTCTTATTTTCAACGGATACTGCTAAATTCAAAGGACCTTTAAGTTCTGTATTTGTGGTTTTGTTAACTTGTTCACTAATTGATGTATCATCTGTTTTTATTAATGGAGCTACTATAATATCTTGATTTTCGTTTTTTAAAATATTTATACTTCTAGAATTAGACATAAGCATACCTGAAAAATCAAGCGGAATTATTTTGCTGCTTTCTACATTAAGTATGAGAGAATAAGGGTCATTTGATAAATGCTTTGTCCCATCACTTTCTTTAACTCTATCATAATTTAATGATAAATTATAATTCTTCAAAATATTATCAAATTGAGTGAAGGTCTGATTAGAATTTATGAAGTTAAATAAAAATGCTGCTTTTCCCCCATTATTAAGGAATTTAGCTACCTTATCTTTTTCGCTTAATGATAAGTCCTGTTTTGGAGATAAAAATATTAAAATACCTGCATCATTAGGTATTTCCTGCACAGTTGCAAGGTTTACAGATTTAACAATATAATTATTTTTTTCTAATGTATTGTTAAGTGTTTTATAGCTGCTTTCCAAATTATCTTCATTATTACCTTCAATAAAATAAACAGCAGGGGTTATCTCATTAGTTACATATTTAATAGCACCAGTAAAACTCTGTTCTGCCAGAGATCCAGTAGTATATTGAGATAAAGACTGATTATCCATTTTTACTTGAAAAAGATCTTCATAAGACAATTTCTTGTATTTATTGCCGCTAGTTATAACAAAGTCATTTTTCTTTAATTGAAGAGTTCCATTAGGGTCGAGCTGGTTAATTATTTGTGTATCTTTATCTGAATCTACATATTTTATTTTTATATGTGCTTTAGAATTAATTACATATTTATTAAGTAATTCATTTACCATATTATAATCAGTATCAATTTTTCCATCATCAATAAGACCATAAATTACTACGTTTTTATTTAAATTTCCAATAATTTTTTTTGTAGTATCTCCAATAGAGTATAGCTTGTTAGCAGATAAATCAATTTTTATAGGATTTTGTTCTGCTATAAGATTTACAAGTAATGCAATAGCTATTACAGATGAAATAAGTATTAATGAATTGAAGGTATATTTTGGATTCTTGCTCCATCTTCTTTTTTCTATTGTTCTTACAGTTAAAAATAAAAAAACGATTATAAAACTTAAATAATAAAGAATAGTATCTAGTCCAAAAATTCCTCTAGTTAAATCATCATATCTAGAAAATATGGAGAACCAGTTCAAAACTTTAGATAATCCTCCGCCAAAATAATTGCTTATTGGCTGTATAAGCATCATAATTAAGAGACTTATAAAGCTTATAATTGATGCAGTTATAACATTTTCTGTAAGTGAAGAAATAAAAATACCAAATGCTATCATTGATGCACCAAGAAGAATAAAAGCTAAATATTGACCTATAACAGTAATAATTGATAAGTTAGAAAAAATCAATAAAATTACTGGATATATAAATGAAATTCCAACAATAACAAAAAAAATAAATAAAACAGATAAATATTTTCCTAAAATAATATCAGATAACTTAGATGGTGAAGTGATTAATAATATCTCCATGCCATTTTTCC
>JAUZPN010000184.1 GCA_030705885.1 Bacillota bacterium
TGGAGTTTTTACAGCGGATTGTGTACCAGTATTGCTATATGATAAAAAAAATGATGTTATTTCAGCAGTTCACAGCGGATGGAAAGGAACACTTTCTTGTATATCAGTAAAAGCTTTAAATTTAATGAAAAAAGAATTTGGAACACAAAGTGAAAATATTATTGCATATATTGGTCCGCATATTGGCGGATGTTGTTATGAAGTTGGAAAGGAAGTACAGGATAAGTTTAATGAATGTAAGACGTATGATAATATAGAAATAATAAACAACAATAAATTAGATTTAGAAAAGTGTATTATTATCCAGCTTACTAATGAAGGTGTTAAAAAAGGAAATATAACCAGTTTAAATTTATGTACTTTTTGTGATAACAAGTATGAATTACATTCATATAGAAAAGGCAACATTAATTATGGTAGGATGTTTTCATTTGTATATTTAAAATAGTAGACTAATAAGGGGGATTATTTATGTCAGAAGAAAAAATATTAATTGTAGATGATGAAGAACATATTCAGGAATTGATAAAGTTTAACCTTGAAAATAAAGGATATCAAGTATTATGCAGCGGAAATGGTAAAGAGGCACTTAAGATAGTAAAAGAAAAACAACCTAATTTAGTGCTGCTTGATTTAATGCTGCCAGGAATGGATGGCTATGATGTATGTAAGGAAATTAGAAGAGATAATAATATATCAAATATTCCTATTATAATGATTACTGCAAAAGGAGAAGAGTTAGATAAGATATTGGGCTTAGAGTTAGGGGCAGATGATTATATGACAAAGCCTTTTTCCATAAGGGAATTAATTGCTAGAATAAAAGCAGTTCTAAGAAGAACAACTATACAGCCTATTGATAAATCTTTTAGGTTTGGAAGTATATTGGTTGATTTTGAAAAACATGAAGTAAATAAAGAAAACATAAAAATTGATTTAACATTAAAAGAATTTGAATTGTTAGAAATACTTATAAAAAATAAAGGAAGAGTTATGACAAGAGATTTTCTGCTCGATAAAATATGGGGATATGAGTATATCGGTGAAACAAGGACTGTTGATGTACATATCAGGCATTTGAGACAAAAAATTGAGGAAGATGATAAAAGTCCTCAATATATTGAAACTATCAGAGGTATAGGTTATAGATTTAACCTAGGTGATTAATGTGAAAAAGAAACTGATAATATCAATGATTTCTGTTCTTACAGTTTGTATTATTTTACTGTCTGTTTTATTTTGTATGCTGACTAATTATAACTATCTTGAAAATATTAAAAAATCTTTACAAAATAATAATCAGCTTATTAGTGAAATGCTGGATACAAATAATATAAAAGATATGGAAGTATTCTTTAAAAAAAACTATGATAAATCTGATATGCGTGTAACATTAATCAATAAAAATGGTAAAGTATTGTATGATTCTGAACATGATACAGAGACTATGGATAATCATTATAATAGAGATGAAATAATAGCGGCAAGGAATGACAGCATAGGTTATAGTACAAGATACAGCAAAACAATAAAAAAAGATATGCTTTATTGTGCTGCTAAATTATCTGATGGAAGTTTTATAAGAAGTTCAATTCCTATTTCTGTTATAGAAAACTTTGAATTTAGATTTTTAAAGTATTATATAGTTATAGTAGCTGTCGTATTTTTAATTGGCTTAATGACAGTATCTAAAATATCTAATGTATTCATAAATCCTATTGAAGAATTAGATAAGATAACTGCTAGAGTTGCAAATGGTGAACTTGATATCAGGGTAAAAAAAATAACAAAAGATGAAATTGGTAAATTAGCAGAAACCTTTAATGATATGGCTCATAAGATGCAGACTTATTTAAATGCAGCAAAAGATAAAGAAAATAAGCTGAGTGCTATATTAAAAAGTATGGATAGCGGCGTTATAGCAGTGGACAATAATTATAAGTTAATTATGATTAATCCATATGCAGAAGAAATTTTCGGTATAAAGAAAAATATAATTGGACAAAATTTTATGGACAGTATTAGAAATTTTGAATTTGAAGATATATTAATGAAAAGCCAAAATGAAGAAGTAAGTACTGAAATTAGGCTTGAATGGCCTAGAGAAAGAGAGTTAAAAGTTAAGGTTGCAGATATAATTGATGATAATATAATATTAGGAAAAGTTGCTGTGCTTCAAGATATTACAGATATTAAAAAATTGGAAAATATCCGTTCCCAATTTGTTGCTAATGTATCACATGAACTAAAAACTCCTCTTACATCAATTAAAGGATTTGCTGAAACGCTTAAAGAAGTTGATGATGATACAACTAAAGAGAAATTTCTTGATATTATTAATGATGAAGCAGAAAGACTTACAAGATTAATAAATGATATACTAATTTTGTCGAATATAGAAAATGGAGAAGAGATTATATTAGAACCAGTTAATATAAATAAAGAAATTAATAATGTATATAATTTAATGAAAAATATAGCTGATAAGAAGAATATTAAAATAAATATTGTTGGTGAAGAAGTTGAAAGTATATATTCAGACAAAGATAGATTTAAACAGATGATGATTAATTTGGTTGATAATGCAATTAAGTATTCTGAGCCTGATACTAATATTATTATAAGTAAAAGTGAAAAAAATAATAATATTATTTTAAGTGTAAAAGATGAAGGCGTAGGTATATCAAGAGAACATTTAGACAGACTTTTTGAGAGATTTTACAGAGTTGACAAAGCTAGATCTAGAAGTCAGGGAGGAACAGGATTGGGTCTTGCAATAGTGAAACATATTGTTATTGGCTTTAATGGCACTATAGATGTTGAAAGTGAACTAGGTAAAGGCAGTAAATTCACAATAGTTATACCGATAAAAAGAGGATAGAAAAGTCTATTCTCTTTTTTTATACATCCTATCCGTATATTATATATATAAAATTTGTTAAATTATTTTAACATTAACCTAATCTCGTATTAACTTTAAGTATATATAATATTACATGAGTAAATAATATTAAATGATATTATTTAGTGATAAAAACGGATGGAGGTTTTTTTAAATGAAAACTAAAAAATTAAGGGCAGCAGTTTTAGCACTTGCTGTAACAGCAACTACTATATTATTTGCAGGATGCGGGGCAAGTACAGGTAGTGATACATCACAAGCTGCTACACCGACAGCAGAAAATATATCAGGAAGTATTACTGCAGCTGGTTCTACGGCATTACAACCATTAGCAGATGCAGCATCAAAGAAATTTACTGATAAAAATCCAGATGCTACAATTACTGTACAAGGCGGCGGCAGCGGTACAGGACTTTCACAAATTGCTTCAGGAAGTATTGATATAGGAGATTCAGATTTAGCAGCTGAAGAAAAACTTAGTGCAGATCAAGCAAAAGCATTAGTTGATCACAAAGTTTGCGTTGTTGCGTTTGGCACTATTATTAATAGTAAAGTTACAGGTGTAGATAATTTAACTAAAAAGCAGTTACAAGATATATTTACAGGTAAAATTAAAAATTGGAAAGATGTTGGGGGAAATGATTTAGAAATCCATGTAGTTAACAGACCTGCATCATCTGGTACTAGAGCTACATTTAAAAAGTATGCTTTAGATGGAATGGATGAGGTTCAAGGAGTTGGATTAACAGAAGATTCAAGTGGTGCTGTATTAAAAACTGTTCAGACAACAGATGGTTCTATCAGCTACCTTGCATCATCATATTTATGGGTATCAAGTAATGATGTAACAGGAATTAAAGTATTAAAATTAGATGGTGTTGAAATGAAGAGTGACACAGTTTCAAGCGGAAAGTATCCAATCTGGTCATATGAACATATGTATACAAAAGGTGAGGCTAGCGGATTAACAAAAGCTTTTATTGATTATTTAATGAATGATAAAGATGCAAAAACAATAATGAAGGATAAAGGTTATATTGCAATTGCTGATATGAAAACTAGCAGATAACACTATAAAATAATTTGCTGGCTGCTGATGCAGTCAGCTTTTATACTTAAAATTTATGATATTTGAGGTTGATATGATGAAAAAAAGAAGCTTAGGAACCCGAATAAAAAATGAATACTTAGGTAAAATTTACACGACATTTTGTGGTATATTCATTATTATTTTAACCATAACAATAATAGGATTTATAGCGATGAAAGGGACAGCTACATTTTATCATGATAAACATTCAGTGTTTACATTTTTGTTTTCTAATGTATGGAAACCAGATGCTGATGCTTCAAAGGGAGGACCAGTTTTTGGAACACTTATTTTTATTAAAGGTTCAACTTTAATTTCTATAGGAGCTGTAATTTTAAGTGCACCTGTCAGTATTGCATTAGCTGTTTTTATTAATTTAATTTCACCTAAATTAGGTAATAAAGTTATACAGCCGGCTTTAGAACTTTTTGTTGGAATTCCATCTGTTGTTTATGGATGGGTAGGTATAAGTATTTTAGTTCCATTAATTAAGCAAATATTTGGTGGTGTTGGTTTTAGTGTTTTAGCAGGTATTGTTGTTCTCAGCATAATGATACTTCCTACAATTGCAAGTATTTCTTCAGATGCAATAAGATCAATTTCTAAAGACTATGTAGAAGCATCTTATGGATTAGGGGCTACAAGATGGCAGACAATTATAAAAGTAATTATACCAGCATCTAAAAGCGGTATACTCACAGGAATAGTACTTGGGCTTGCAAGAGCTTTTGGTGAGGCACTTGCTGTTCAAATGGTTATAGGAAATACAATTAAATCACCTAATGGACTATTAAGTACAGCATCTACTATTACAAGTATTATAACAATGGATATGGCAAATACAACAACTGGATCAGCATGGAATGATTCTATGTGGTCTTTAGCACTTCTTTTACTTATTATTTCATTTATTTTTATTTTACTAATTAGATTAATTGATAAGAAAGGTGATGTTAAATGAGTGCTAGAATAAAGGATAAAATTGCTACAATATGTTTATATATAATTTCAGCATTTGTAGTATTATTATTAATTGGATTTATTTCGTATATTATTTATCAGGGAAGAAGCTCCTTAAATTTCCACTTTATTTTTGGTAAAGAACTTACAGATCAAAAAGGCGGTGGTATTGGAGCACAGTTATTTAACTCTTTTTATCTTCTAATAATTTCAATGATACTCACAGTACCTTTAGGTATTGGAGCAGGAATTTATCTAGCTGAATATGCAAAAAA
>JAUZPN010000185.1 GCA_030705885.1 Bacillota bacterium
ATTCTTTTTGTTCTGCATTTTTGTTTCTTTTTTCGTTTCTCTATGTGACATAAAAATATTTGTAACAGTAGTATTTTACTGTTACTCTCCTTTCTTAATCATTAATTTTATTAATATACTATCCTCCGCCACAAAGTTCCAATAAATTTCTAAAAGAAGCTTCTCCTCAATATCATTCACAAATTAATTGGAACTAAATGTGGTAAAGGAAAGTATATATACTTTTATAATTTTATTGTTTTTCTCTAGGTTCACCAAATACTGCTCTAGAACTTTCATCTTGAGGATCATGTTTAATATTTTTCTTTTTGAATTTTTTATCCTCTTTTTTATTATTGTTTGTTACTTCCATTTTATCAGCCATAATATTCCTCCTTAAATTTTATTTTGATTAACATTATGATCTTTTCCTGCAGCTGCACATAAAACTGCTGTTAAAAAGCCTATTATACCACCAAGCATGACTAAACCTAAATCTTTTAATATTCCCAACATACAAAAACCTCCAATGCAACATTATAACATTTAAAGTTTCTCCAATATATTGTAAAATATACTTATTATTTATTATTATATTCTTATATTTAATAATTTATTTCTGTTTGCATAAAGATTTCAATTTTTTTATATTTTCAATAGCAAGCTCTTCACCACTTTTAAACTCTATAGAATTACAAATTTGAAGAGCTTCTTTATAGTTCTTTAATGCTTCAATTTCATTTCCCAAAACAGCATAACTGTATCCAATACTTATAAGAATAATAGCCCTGCTCTTTTGATTACCTGTACATTCTTGAAACTCAAGTGCTTTATTGTAATACTTCAATGCATTTTTAGTTTCTTTTTTCTCTCTATACAAAGTTCCAATATTATATAATGTATCAACCTTTCCTTGTATATAATCAATTTCATTACAGATTTCCATAGCTTTATTATAATATTCCAATGATTTTGTTATATCATCTTTACTTTTATACATTAACCCGATATTATTAAGCTGATCAGCTTCTCCCCTTTTATAATTAGTCTCTTTATATTTCTTTATTGATTGATTATAATAGTTCAAAGCTTCAGCATAATTATTTTTATCACAAAAAATTTTGCCTATCATTCCAAGTGCATTAGCTTGTCCTTGTTTGTAATCTATCTGAGTATGTATTTCTAATGCTTTATTAGAAAATAGAAGTGCTTTATCAAGTTCTCCTTTTAATCTGTAAGTAGCACCTAAATTTAAAAGCTGATTAGCTTCACCCTGTCTACCGCCTATTTCATTATTTATTTGTACTGCTTCAGAAAAATATTTAATTGCTTCATCTTGATTTCCTTTAGAACTATATATAAAACCTATATTAGCAAGTGTATTAGCTTCTCCCTGCCTATTACCATTTTCACGATTCATTTGTAGAGTTTCTATTTGATATTTCAATTCTTCATTTTGTTTTACATTTAGATAGCTTTCATATAACATAGGATTCAATTCTCGTATATTTTCCATAATTTGATCTACAATTGGCATATCCTTTGCTTCAGGATCTATATTAACTAAAAACTCTTTCATATACTCTGGCTTGTTAAATTTAGATGATTTTAAGCAGTTAAATAAAAGGTCTACACGTCCCATAATAATTTCACTTTCTAGTTCATTAGCAGAAGATCCTAACTTGTTGTAAAGAAACATAGCAAGCTCATAATGATTATTAAATTCCTTTCCAACTTGACTAACTCTATTTTTTACTGCTTTCTGAAGCCTTTCAAGAGCAATCTCACCTGCTATAACCAGTCCATTTAATTCATCTAATATTTGATACTCCTCATAAGATAAATCACCGCTAAATGGCTTGTATATCATGTCATGTTCTACTTCAGCCCAGGCATGCATCAATGCTGAAGCTATTTGAATCTCAATTAATGCATGTACATACTTTTTTGATTGATTTGGCAAATCTTTAGATTTTAAATGAATACGATAATGTGTAGCCCAATATCCTGAGAAACGTTTTTGATATTCTGTTTGTAATAGTACATTATTCTTACTAACCTCCGGAAAAGATTTGCAGTCTACTACTTCAAAATTTGACTCAATAAACTGTTGTACTTTGTTTAAATCACCTGGAAAATAAAGAGCAATTCTGACTCCAGATAAATCTACTATATCATCATAAATATCTTCAAAAGATTTATATGGATTTTTTATACTTCTTTTTTCCAGTTTATCTCTTAACCTTTCTATTTTCTTTGCACGACTTGTCACTATAGCCCTTATACCCATTTGTTCCATTTGTGTTTCACATATCTGAGCACAGTTTCTTGACAATTCATGATAAAAATCAAATTCCTTTGTATATTGAATTAAGAATTTTTCTATAATATTCATTATTCAGCCCCCATTAAAATCAACAATATATTCAGTCACGAAGTTCCATTAAAGTTCAACATCTATCATTTATTAAATAAATACATTTAAACAAATTATACTATAAAAATAATTACAATTATATATAATATACTAGAAATTTTGTATTATATCTATAAAAAAACATTCATATTAAATCACAATTTATTGTCCATAATTGCTGTTTATGGTTGTATATTTTTTGTTTTGTGTTATAATTTGTTTATAATAAATTTTTTTTAAACATTGTGTCTGAAAGGGGCTATTCATGATACCAAATACAGAAAATATAAAAAACAAGTGGGTAGTTTTCTACAGAAAGTACTCTTCTATATTAATTTTTTTAATGTTAATTGTTTGTTTTATTATAACAGCATATTTACAAGTCGTTTTTTTAAGATCTAATCTTTTTAAGGCTATTATTTCGGAAACTCAAACTTTATTATACATTATAATAGTCACTAAATTTAAAAAGAAAGGTTATATGTTAACTATTTTATTTTGTTTATTTTCTTGTTTTTCAACACTAGCAAAAGTATTATTAACTAAATCTTATGGAGACATACCTGGTATAGTAAGTCCTATTACAAACATTATAATAATCACAATAATTTACTTTTACTATACAAGCCTAAATAAAAAAGTTAACCAAGTTTTGCTCCAAAAAGAAGATCTTACAACAATTTATGAAGAAGTTCTTACAGCTGAAGAAGAACTTTCTAACCAGAATATTAAACTAAAGAATTACAACAAACTTATGGAAGACAATAAGGAAAAGCTTTGGCACTTAGCAAACTATGATACATTAACTGATCTTCCAAATAGAAAAATGATTTTAAATAGAATTAATTATTTAATTGAAAAATCAAGTAATTCTCAGTTGAAATTTTCTTTAGTCTTTATTGACTTAGATAATTTTAAAAATATAAATGATACTATGGGACATTATGTTGGAGATTTAATGTTACAATCAATAACTTCAAGATTAAACAACTTTATAAATTCAAAAGATATTCTTGGACGTCTAGGTGGAGACGAATTTGCACTTATTATTCAAAGAAATTTAAATAAAGAAGAAATATTAAATTATGTAGAATTGCTCAGAAATATACTTTTAAGTTCTTTTTCACTTAATAATAATAGATTTAGGATAAGCTCAAGCTATGGCATTTCAATCTTTCCTGATCATGGGACAACTTCATCAGAACTTCTTAAGAATGCTGATATTGCAATGTATAGTGTAAAAGAACAAGGGAAAAATGGTATTCGTTTTTTTACTAAAGAAATGAAATACAAAAATTTAAAGAAATTAGAACTTGAACAATACTTAAAAAAATCAATTAATAATAATGAGTTATTTCTTGAATTTCAACCTGAATATTCTATAGAAACTAAAGAAATCAGAGGGTTTGAAGCACTTGTAAGATGGAATTCTGAAAATCTAGGACTAATTTATCCTTCATATTTTATTCCTTCTGCTGAAGAAACTGGATTTATTATACAAATAGGCAGGTGGGTTTTAGAGAAAACTTGTGAAAACCTAAAAAAATGGCATAATAAATATAATAAAAATATTAGTGCATCAGTAAATATTTCTTCTTTTCAAATAATGGATCCTAATTTTGTTGATAGCGTAAAAGATATTCTTATAAAAACAGGAATTAAAGGTGAGAATTTAGAGTTTGAATTTACAGAATCAATATTTATTAACCAAATTAATTACACAATTGATGTAATTAAAAAGCTAAAAGAACTTGGAATTAAAATGGTTTTAGATGACTTTGGTACAGGCTACTCTTCATTATGTTATATTAAGATGCTGCCAATTGATATATTAAAAATAGATAAAAGCTTTATAGATGGCATAGATACTACCGAAAAGAAAGATACTATTTTAAGTTCACTTATTTCATTAATTCATAGTTTAAATATTATTGTACTTTCTGAAGGTGTTGAAACTGAAATTCAACTGCAATATTTGAAAGATTATAAATGTGATTATGTTCAAGGATTTTTATTAAATAAACCTTTAAGTGAAGAAAATATTGAAAAACTTTTAGAGAATGCTGCTAATTCTTAAAAAGTTCAAATAAATAATTGATATGAAAAAGGCTCTCACTGATTTGTGAGAGCCTTGATTTTACTGCACCTGACAGGAGTCGAACCTGCGACCTCCGGATTCGAAGTCCGTAACTCTATCCAGCTGAGCTACAGATGCACATTAAATATTATACTATCCTTTATCACAAAGTTCCAGTGAATTTCTAAAAGAAGACTCACTTCATCATTATTCATAAATTAATTGGATTTAAATATGATGCGGAAAGTATATTATAATAGCTCAAAATCCAGTATGATTTTGAGCTAAACATTGAATAAAGCGGGTGAAGGGAATCGAACCCTCGCGGCCAGCTTGGAAGGCTGGAACTCTACCGTTGAGCTACACCCGCAGAGAAAGTCGGGGTGACAGGGATTGAACCTGCGACCTCATGGTCCCAAACCACGCGCGCTCCCATCTGCGCTACACCCCGATATAATTATTTGATGTGCCATCGGGGACTCGAACCCCGGACACCCTGATTAAGAGTCAGGTGCTCTACCAACTGAGCTAATAGCACATATTATGGTGCGTCTTAAGGGAGTCGAACCCCCGGCACACGGCTTAGAAGGCCGTTGCTCTATCCAACTGAGCTAAAGACGCATAATATTGTGATAAACACAATAAAAAAGCGGGTGAAGGGAATCGAACCCTCGCGGCCAGCTTGGAAGGCTGGAACTCTACCGTTGAGCTACACCCGCAAAGTGTATAAAAGAGCGG
>JAUZPN010000186.1 GCA_030705885.1 Bacillota bacterium
TAAAAGTTTATTGATAAAGAAAATTATAGAAGATGATTCAAAGGTTATTTTAATTTCTAGACCAAGAAGATTTGGTAAGACTATAAATATGAGCATGATAGGTAATTTTTTCAATAATATAAACAATGATGGACACTTATTTAATGGGCTGTTAATAGAACAATATAAAAATATTATGGAAAAGCAAGGGAAGCATCCAGTTATATTTATAAGCTTTAAAGACCAGAAATATTTAGATTGGGAAAATTGTAAATTAGGTTTTAATAGAATAATACGTAATGAATTTTCTAAGTATTATTATTTAGTAGAAAGTGAATTATTGAAAGAGCATGAGAAAAAAGAATTTTATAATATTCTTAATGAGACAGCTAATGATGTAAGTTATATAGAGGGAATAAAAAAATTAAGTGAATATCTTTATAGATATCATAATGAAAAAGTTGTGATAATTTTAGATGAATATGATATCCCTGTACAAGAAGCATTTTTTAACAATTATTACAATCAGGCGATTAGTTACCTTAGAAATTTATTAAGTGGAGATTTGAAGGATAATCCGTATTTAGAAAAAGGAATATTAACAGGAATACTCAGGGTAGCAAAGGAAAGTATATTTTCAGGACTTAACAATATAAAAGTTTATAGTTTACTAAATAGTAAGTATGGAGAATTTTTTGGATTTACGGAGCATGAAGTAGAAGAAATATTAAAATATTATAATATAAAAACAGAATTAGAGAATATAAAACTTTGGTACAATGGTTATAACTTTGGCGGGAAGGTTATTTATAATCCATGGAGTATATTAAATTATATAAAAGATATAGATAGAGGTCTTATATGCCATTGGATAAATACTAGTTCAAATGAATTAATAAGGGATATTATTGCAAAGTCAGATTACAAAGTAAAAGTTGAATGCGAATCATTAATTAAAGGAGAAGGTATAGAAAAAAAAATAAATGAAAATATAGTTATGGAAGATATAGCTGCAAGTTCTGAAAATGTATGGACATTTCTTCTTTTTACTGGATATCTTAAAGTGGAAGAGATTAAAAGTACAGATGGAGATATTGTTGCAAAATTGGCTATACCAAATAATGAAGTTCGAACTTTGTTTAAAGATATAATTATTGGATGGTTTTCTAATGTAAATGTAAATGAAGATTTAGGAGATATGTTAAGTTCATTAGTAAATGGTGATATAGAAACTTTTGATGTAATGTTTTCAAAAACAATAGAGAAGACTTTAAGCTATTTTGATTTGAGTGGTGAAAGCGAAAAGTTTTATCATGCATTTGTGCTGGGTATGCTGGTAGCATTAGAGGAAACGCATTATATACGGTCTAATAGAGAAAGCGGCTATGGTAGGTATGATGTAATGGTAATTCCAAAGGATAAGAGTCAATTGGGCTTAATAATAGAATTTAAAAATATAAATAAAAGAAGAAAAGAAACATTAGAACAAGCAGCGGAAAAAGCATTAAATCAAATAAAAGATAAAAAGTACAATACTGAAATGAAAGAACTAGGAATAGAAAAAATTCTAGAACTAGCAATTGCTTTTGATGGAAAAGAAGTGCTTATAAAGGAATTTTGTGACCGAACAAAGTATATATATCAATTTTAATCAAAAAGAAGAGACTGCTGCGAGGTCACTTTTCAGTGGCCTCGGCTGCTGCCTCTTCTTTTTTTATAGAATTTTATGCAAGCTTTACAGTCCAAATATCCATAAAATATTTAAACATTTTATATGGCATATAACAGTATCCATTATCTCCAAATGAAGTTCCCCAGCTGTTTCGTACAATGAAAGAACCATTTAGATAATCATCATTGTAGCCTACTATACACATAGCATGGCCTCCAAGCTCTTTATCAAGTATAGATGGAAAGAATGGCATATGAACTATTCCATCTTTTTTTGTCTTAGTTACAAAGGAAGAATATAAGGTTATACCAAAGACAACAATATTATTATTGAAAATAGCATGTTTGATATCATTTATTGAAGTAAGTCTTTCATAAGCAGATATAGTGTATTTTAAGGCCTCTATGTTTTCTATATGAGTTGGAACATCAGTGAAATTTTTTATTATATATGGTCTGGTTTCTTCTAAACAAACCCCACATTGATTAAGTACCTTCATTCCATCTCTAAGGGTTGCTCCGCTGTCTTTATTTACAGTGCCTTCAAAGTATCTTTCCCACCAATAATGATATATTCTTGAAAGTCTTATTTCATGTATATTATTTTCACTTATACTAATGTATTCTCTAAGACCACTGACAATGGCATTTGAAGTGCAGGAACCAAGTTCACCCTGGTCAACAATTGATGAACATCCTGAGCGTAAATCTACAAGGGTTGGAAGTTTTTTATCATAATGTATTGAAAATAAATAATCTCTTGAATCTGGAGTGTCTTTTTTTAGATCAAATTTGTATGAAATCATATTATATATTCTCCTTAAATTAATTTGCTTTCAAAATACATATATGCTAAAAAATTAAATTTGACTTTAATTATTAATTAATTTTTTATTTAATAATTTTTATGCTTCATTTTTTAATAAATTTATTTACTTTTACTATGAAATGTTATAAAATTAATAAGTTATTTCTTTTAAAATGTAGTATAATATATTTAGATAAAATATGTACAACTTGTACAGTTTTTTATGCGTTTTATATACATATGGTTTATTGCTAAAAATTAATTAATCAATTATAATTTGAATAAGTTATTAAAACATTAATAAAACATAAAAAATATTAGTATTTTATCAATAAAACTCAAAAATAAATATTAAAACATTTTTTATTGTTTTTATTTAAAATTATATGTATTTGGAAGGGGTGTTCTTCATGAAAAAAAAGCTTTATTTATTTTTGTCCTTATTAATTGTTTGTACTATTTTTGCAGGATGTGGTACATCAAGTTCAGCTGGAAGTTCAAGCGGATCCAGCAGTTCAAGCAGTGCAGCAACTGATCCTGCAAAAGATACAAAAGATATCACAGCTGATATCAAGAAAAATGATACTATTTCTGCTACACTGCCTAGTAGTGTTAAGACTGCAGGTAAAATTACTATTGGGGTTGATGACTCTTATCCACCAATGGAATTTAGAAATGACACAAATACACTTGTTGGATTTGATGTAGACTTTGGTAATGCATTAGGTAAAAAATTAGGAGTAAAAGTTGAATGGGTTCCAACACAATGGGATGGTATAATTGTTGCATTAAAAGCAAGTAAATTTGATATGATTCTTTCATCTTTAAGTGATACTGCTGAAAGAGAAAAAGAAATTACTTATTCAAAGCCATACATTCAAGGCGGACCAGTAATTGTTGTTAAGAAAGGTACTAAAGGAATTACTAAAGCTGAGGATTTAAAAGGTAAACTTGTAGGTGTTCAAAAGGGAACTACTGGTGAGGATGCAATTAAGCAGATGGGCGGATACAAGAATTTAACAGCTTATGATAAGATAACTGATGCACTTCAGGATCTTGGTATAGGAAGAACTGAAGCTGTAGTTGCAGATGATCAGGTTGGACGATATTATGTTGGTCTTGCTTCAGATAAATACGAAGTTGTAGGCAAGATGAATGAAGAGCCATTTGGTATTGGATTTAAGAAGGATAATACAGCTTTGAGAGATTCAGTTCAACAGGCAATAGATGAATTAAAATCTGATGGAACATTATCAAAAATATCTAAAAAATGGTTTGGTATTGATTATTATAAATAACAAAAAAATATCTTCCTGTGTATTTCATTTCACTAGTACTATGAGCAGCAAAGTTACAAGCTCCCTCCTATTAGGTGATGAATGATTGGCACAGGAAGATAATACTTGAATTAGGAGGACAAGTTTATGGACATTAGTTTTATGATACAAAAGCTGCCTATAATGTTGTATCAAGGAACATTATTAACTCTTGAGCTTACAGCATTAAGTCTCTGCTTTGGAACAGTATTTGGTGTAATACTAGCATTATTTAAAATATCTAAAAGTCTTGTATTAAGTAAAATTGCTTCATTTTATATTTGGTTATTTAGAGGAACTCCATTACTATTGCAATTATTCTTTTTTTATTACGGATTGCCAAGTATAAGTAAATCCCTTGAGATGAAGCAGTTTCCTGCTGCAGTGCTCGCACTAACCTTAAACTGTGCAGCATATATGGCTGAAATAATTCGTGGAGGAATTATTTCTATAGAAAAGGGACAATTTGAAGCATCAAAAGCTTTAGGTTTTACATACATTCAAACTATGGGAAAGATAGTTCTTCCTCAAACCTTTAGAGTAATAATGCCTCCTGTTGGAAATGAATTCATTGCAATGATAAAGGATACTTCTCTTGTGTCATCTATTGCACTTACAGAACTTTTGAGAACAGCAACGAACATTGCGTCTGCAACATTTAAATATCCAGAAATGCTGACACTAGCTGCTATTTATTATCTTATTTTAACAACTTTATTCACAAGTTTATTTTCTTTAGTAGAAAAGAAACTATCTGTATATGCATAGGAGATGTGTTGATTATGGAAAATATAAATTTGCAATTGAAAGAATGCGATAATTTAAAAGCCAATACTGTTTCTGCAGCAGAAAATTTAATTGAAGCTAAGAGTTTAACTAAAAGATTCAACAAGCTTACTGTATTTGAAAATATTAGTGTCACAGTGAAAAAAGGAGAAGTTCTTGTTATTATAGGTCCTTCTGGTTCAGGTAAAAGTACATTTTTAAGATGTTTAAATCATCTAGAAGTATTAGATTCTGGAGAAGTTTATATTGATAATGAAAAGCTTGATTATAAAAATAAGAAAAGTATCAGAAATATCATTTTGAAAATGGGAATGGTTTTTCAGAGCTTTAATTTATTTCCTCATATGACTGTTCTTGAAAATGTTATGATAGCTCCAATTACTGTTAAGGGTGAGAGCAGAACTAAAGTTATGGAGAGAGCAAAGGAGCTTATTGCAAAGGTAGGCCTTTCAGATAAGCTGGACTACTATCCTGCAAGGCTGTCAGGAGGTCAGAAACAGAGAGTGGCCATAGCTAGAGCATTAGCTATGAATCCTGAAATTATGCTTTTTGATGAACCTACTTCTGCCTTAGACCCAGAACTTGTTGGAGAAGTTTTAAATGTTATGAAGGACTTGGCTAAAGATGGTATGACAATGGTTGTTGTAACA
>JAUZPN010000187.1 GCA_030705885.1 Bacillota bacterium
AACAAGGTTGGAGGTGAAAAGAATGGCACTATTAAAAGCAAATGATTTAACAATTAAGTTTGGAGGATTAACTGCTGTTTCAGATTTTTCGTTAGAAATGAATGAACATGATATAGTAGGACTTATAGGACCTAATGGAGCAGGTAAGACAACCATTTTTAATATGCTTACTGGAGTGTATGCACCTACAAGCGGGACAATTGAATTTTTAAATGAAAATATTGAAGGAATAAAGCCTTATGAAATAACAAAGAAAAAAATAGCAAGAACTTTTCAGAATATTAGGCTTTTTAAAAAACTTACAGTAATTGAAAATCTGAAAATATCTTTTAATTATCAAATAAAATATAATTTAGTCCACTCAGTATTAAGGCTCCCAAAATATTTTAAAGAAGAAGCTGAAATCACTGAAAAATCGAGGAAAATTTTAAAAATCTTTAATTTGGATAAAAAAGAAAATGAGCTGGCTTGCAATCTTCCCTATGGAGAACAAAGAAGGCTTGAAATTGCTAGGGCTCTAGCTGCTGATCCAAAGCTTCTGCTTTTAGATGAGCCTGCTGCTGGAATGAATCCTCAAGAAACTCATGAATTAACTGAGCTCATTAAATGGATTAGAAATGAATTTAATATTGCAATTCTTTTAATTGAGCATGATATGAAATTAGTTATGGGTGTTTGTGAGAAAATAGTAGTTGTAGATTATGGTAAGATAATTGCTAGAGGAGTTCCAGAAGAAATAAAGAGAAATCCTAAAGTAATTGAAGCATACCTTGGAGGCTAAAGAGAAAGGGGAGAGTATCTTATGTTGAAGATAAAAGGACTTAATGTATTTTATGGAGCAATTCATGCACTTAGAGATATAGAAATTGAAGTAAATGAAGGAGAAATTGTTACTCTTATTGGAGCAAATGGTGCTGGAAAAACATCAACCTTAAGAGCTGTTTCAGGACTTGTTCCTGTAAAGTCAGGTGAAATAACTTATAATAATAAAAATATTACTAATATTGCAACACATAAATTGATTAATCTTGGAATGGCACATGTACCAGAAGGAAGGCGTATTTTTGCTAATCTTTCAGTTATGGAGAATCTTGAGTTAGGTGCTTATTCAAGAAAAGATAAATCAGAGATTAATAAAGATTATGAGATGGTATTCAGTAAATTTCCAAGGTTAAAAGAAAGGATAAAGCAAGTTGGAGGTACATTAAGCGGTGGTGAACAGCAGATGTTAGCTGTAGGAAGAGCACTAATGTCCAGACCAAAACTTCTTCTTTTGGATGAACCATCTATGGGTCTTGCTCCAATTGTTGTTAAAGAGATTTTTGATATAATAAAAGAAATAAATAAAAATGGTACAACTGTACTTTTAGTTGAGCAAAATGCTCATATGGCATTATCTATTGCTAATAGAGCATATGTTATAGAAACAGGAAATATAGTTCTAAGTGGAAATGCTGATAAATTGCTGAATGATGATTCAGTAAGAAGTGCTTATTTAGGAGAGTAAAAAAACGTGAAATCTTTGATTTCACGTTTTTTTTATAACTAGGAATTAAATTAAATGAAATATTTCCAAACAAATTATACTTGTACGAAAAAATGATTTGATATAAAATAATTATACTATCCTCAGTCACAAAGGTCCACTAAATTTCTAAAAGAAGCTTCTCTCCGCTATCATTTATAAATTAAGTGAAACTAAATGTGCCTAAGGAAAGTATAAGTTAGGAGTTGATAAAAAATGATAAATGCAATACTGTTTGATTTTGATGGAACTATAATTGATACTAATGACCTTATAATACAATCCTATAAACATACATTAAAAACTCTTTTAAACATAAATGAAGAAACATCTAAAATAGTTCAATATTTTGGTGAGCCGCTTGCAGTAACATTAAGCAGATATGATAATAAAATGACGGAACAATTAGTTAATACATATAGAACATATAATGAAAAAAATCATGATGAGCTTGTAAAATCAATTCCTGGTGTTAAAGATGCAATTTTAAAACTTAAAGATTCTGGAGTAAAGCTTGGAATAGTAACATCAAAAAGGATGATTCAAGTTAAAAGAGGTCTTGAGATACTTGAGATGACAAATGTATTTGATTCAATAATAACTCCTGCAGATACTATAAAACACAAACCAGAAGGGGAACCAGCACTTAAATGCTGTGAACTTCTTGGTGTACTTCCAGAGGAGTCGCTTTTTGTAGGTGACAGTCATTTTGATATATTATGTGGAAAAAATGCAGGATGTAAAACTTGTGTAGTCAGCTATAGTTTACAGACTATGGAGAATTTACTTAAGTACAAGCCAGATTATGTTATCGACAAAATTGACGATATATTAAAAATAATTTGATAAAGATAATATGCTTAAAATTTAGTAAATAAATTGTGAATGTTCGTACCATTACGAATATTAAAGCATATTTTACATAAAAAAAATAATTAAATCCGAACATTTAAGACATAAAATTTTAAAATGTATTGATTTTTATAAGATACTTTGATAACATTATTTGTAGGTTGTTAAGAATCCTTAATTGAAAAAAAATAAAGTAAGGTGAATAATATGACGAATATTGTAAAAAGATTGTTTATTGAAAAGAAAAAAGGCTTTGATGTTGAAGCACAAAGTTTATTTCAAGATTTAAAAGAAAATTTAGGAATTAATAATTTAGAATCTGTTAGAATACTAAATCGATATGATGTTTCAGGAATTTCAAATGAAGAATTTAATAAAGCTGAAGAAATTATTTTTTCTGAAAAGACAGTTGATGTTGTATATGAAGAAAATATATCATCAAATGATAATGAAAAAATATTTGCAGTTGAATATCTTCCAGGTCAATACGATATGCGTGCAGATTCAGCAGTTCAATGTATCGGACTTATAATAAAAAATGAAAATGTTATGTTAAATACAGCTAAAGTCATTATTCTTTCAGGCAATATATCTGATGAAGAGTTTGCACAAATCAAAAATTACTGCATAAATCCTGTAGATTCTAGGGAAGCAAAGCTAGGAAAACCCATTTCACTTGATGTTAAAATTGACATTCCAAATAATGTAGAAATACTAAGTAATTTCATAACTAGTACTGATGATGAATTATTAAGTTTTATGAACGGTCAAGGTTTTGCTATGAGCTTTGAAGATTTAAAGTTCTGCAGAGATTACTTTAAAAATACAGAAAAAAGGAATCCAACTATCACAGAAATCAAAGTAATTGATACCTACTGGTCAGATCACTGCAGACATACTACTTTTATGACAAAGATTAATAATGTTAAAATTGAAGAAGGTAAGTATGCTGCTCCAATAAAGAATGCATATGAAGGATATTTAAAATCAAGAGAGTATGTTTATGCAAATAAGAAAAAAGATATATGCTTAATGGATATTGCTGTTATTGGTATGAAGGAGCTTAAAAAGAGAGGCCTTCTTTCAGATCTTGACATTTCAGAAGAAATTAATGCCTGCAGTATTGAAGTTAATGTAGATATTAATGGTAAAGATGAAAAATGGCTTGTAATGTTTAAGAATGAAACTCATAATCATCCTACAGAAATTGAACCTTTCGGAGGAGCTGCTACATGTCTTGGAGGAGCAATAAGAGATCCATTATCAGGCAGATCCTATGTATATCAGGCTATGAGAGTTACAGGAAGCGGAGATCCAAGAACTAAAATAGAAGATACTGTTCCTGGAAGACTTCCTCAGAGAAAAATTACTATAGGAGCAGCACATGGTTACAGTTCTTATGGTAACCAGATAGGTCTTTCTACAGGTCAGGTTTCAGAGGTTTATGATGATGGATTTGTAGCAAAAAGAATGGAGATTGGTGCAGTAATCGCAGCAGCTCCAAAGGAAAATGTTGTTAGAGAAGTTCCTAAGGATGGAGATATAATTATTCTTTTAGGAGGAAGAACAGGCAGAGACGGATGCGGAGGAGCTACAGGTTCTTCAAAGGAACATACTGAAGAATCAATACTTACCTGTGGTGCTGAGGTTCAAAAAGGAAATCCTCCTACTGAAAGAAAAATTCAAAGATTATTCAGAAATTCAGCTGTCAGCAGAATGATTAAAAGATGTAACGATTTTGGAGCTGGCGGTGTTTCTGTAGCTATTGGAGAGCTAAGTGATGGACTTAATATTAATCTTGATTTAGTTACCAAGAAATATGAAGGACTTGATGGTACTGAGCTTGCTATTTCTGAATCTCAGGAAAGAATGGCAGTTGTTATAGATAAAAAGGATAAAGAAGAATTTATTAAGTTTGCTGGATTAGAAAATATTGAAGCTAAAGAAGTGGCTTATGTAACTTCTGATAACAGACTTAAAATGAGCTGGAGAAATGAAATTATTGTTAATATAAGCAGAGATTTCTTAAATACAAATGGTGTAACTCAAAATATAGATGTTATAGTAGAAGCACCAAAGGAAAATGAAAACTATTTTAATAAAAATAAATCTGCTTCAGATATAAAAAATAACTGGCTTAATAATTTAATGGATTTAAATGTTTGTAGTCAAAAAGGTTTATCAGAAAGATTTGATAGTACTATTGGAGCTGGAACAGTTATTATGCCATTTGGCGGTAAGTATCAATTGACACCTGCAGAGGGTATGGCAGCTAAAATACCTGTTTTAGAAGGAAAAACTACTACAGGAACATTAATGTCATATGGATATAATCCTAAAATAGCAAAATGGAGTCCATTCCATGGAGCTGTATATGCTGTAGTTGAAGCTGAAGCAAAAATAGTAGCTATGGGCGGAGATTATAAAAAGATAAGATTAACTTTCCAAGAATATTTTGAAAGAGTAAATTTAGAGCCTTTAAGATGGGGGAAACCTTTTTCAGCATTAATTGGTGCACTTTATGCACAAAAAAGTTTTGGTACTCCGGCAATAGGGGGAAAGGACAGTATGTCCGGTACCTTTAAGGATATGAATGTACCACCTACTTTAGTTGCTTTTGCTGTTGATACTGTTAATGTAAATAATGTAGTATCACCAGAGTTTAAGAAAGTAAATAGTAATGTTATACTTGTAAAAGCTAAAAGACTAGAGAATGAATGACCTGATTTTGATGTATTAAAGAGAAACTTTGATAAAGTTACAGAACTTATAGCAAAAGGA
>JAUZPN010000188.1 GCA_030705885.1 Bacillota bacterium
ACTTTAGACGATTTGCAGATTGGCAATATATATGTGATTCAAAAGAAAAATGCATTTAGGTTTGGTGTTGATGCAGTACTTTTAGCTAACTATGCTAAAATTAAAAATGATAGTGTTGTAGTAGATCTTTGCTCAGGTACAGGTATTATTCCATTTGTTTTAGCAGGAAAAACTAAAGCGAAGAATATTACGGGACTGGAGATACAAGAGGAAATGGTTGAAATGTCTTGCAGGTCAGTTGAATATAATAATTTGCAGAACAAGATACAATTTATTCATGGTGATTTAAAAGATATAGATTCTTTAAATAAATTGCCTAAAGCTGATGTTGTTACAGTAAATCCACCATATAAGCTTGAAAAATCAGGAATTATAAGTACTGATGATAAAAATGCTATTGCAAGACATGAAATATGCTGTAATTTAGAGGATGTTATTGCAGCAAGTAAATATATTTTGAAAGATAATGGTAAGTTATTTATAGTTCATAGGCCTGAAAGAATGATTGATATATTTTGTATGATGAGAAAATATAAAATTGAACCTAAAAATATAAAATTGGTATATCCAAATTTAAAAAAACCACCTAATATCGTGCTGATTGAGGGACATAAAGGTGGTGGTGCCTTCTTAAAATGGGAAGCACCTTTGTATGTTCATAATGAAGATGGTACTTATACCGAGGAAATAAAAAGAATATATGGAAGAATAAAAGAATAAGCTAAAAGTAGGTGGAATTTATGTTAGGAAAATTATTTCTTGTTCCTACACCCATAGGGAATTTGAAGGACATTACTGTAAGAGCATTAGAGGTGCTAAAGGATGTTGATTTAATAGCAGCTGAAGATACTAGGCAGAGCTTAAAATTGTTAAATCATTATGAAATTAAAAAGCCATTAGTTAGTTACCATAAACATAATGAACAGTTTAAAAGTTCTGATTTAATAGGAAAATTAAAAGATGGTAAAAGTATAGCATTAGTAACAGATGCAGGTACTCCAGGAATTTCAGATCCAGGAAGTGTAATAGTTCGTTCTTGTATAGATGAAGGTATAGATTTTGAAGTTTTACCTGGTGCAACAGCTATAACAACAGCCCTTGTTCATTCAGGACTTGATACCACTGCTTTTATATTTAAAGGATTTCTGCCAAGAGAAAATAAACAAAGAAAAGAAATTATTGAAGATTTATTAAATAGAAAAGAGACTATTATTTTTTATGAAGCACCTCATAGATTAAAAGCTACTTTAGAATTTTTGAAGGATAGTTTTGGAAATAGAAAAATATCAATATGCAGGGAACTTACAAAAATTCATGAAGAAATATTACGATTGACTCTTTTAGATGCTGTAGGATACTACAATGATAAAGAGCCTAGGGGAGAGTATGTGCTGGTTTTAGACGGAAAAAGTGAAGATGAAATTCAAAGCGAAAAACAAGAAGAGTGGAAGGATATATCTATTGAAGAGCATATTATAAAGTATATAAATAATGGACTTACAAAAAAGGAAGCTATAAAAATGGTAGCTAAAGAAAGAAATTTATCAAAATCTAATATATATAAATATTCTTTGAATATAAATTAATTAAAATATGACTTTAATTAATAAAGTTTGACAAGAATAATTTTTTGTGTTGTTTTTTTCACTTATCGTGTTATAATAGAAATTGTAAGTCGATTTTTTAAAAAATTTATATGAATTCTATTGTCTATTATATAGATTTTTAAAATTTTGTCATAAAATTTATGGAAGGGGTGTTGGCGTTTGAAAAGAAAAACGTTATCAATGTTAGTTGCAGTTGGACTTTTTGTAACAGTAAATACTACTGTTTTAGCTGACCCATCTTTAGATAGTCAGCTCCAAAATAAGCAGAGCCAGCTGCAGGAAAATCAAAGCCAATTAAAAAGTATTCAAGATCAAACAGCTAAACTTGAGGCTAGTATTGAACAAAAAGATAATGACATTCAGAATACTAAAAATGAGAGTGATAAGATAAATGGTCAAATTAAAAAAACCCAGGATTCTATCAAAGCAGCTCAAGACGATATTAGTAAGACTGAAGACGACATAAAGAAAGAACAGGATTTATATGATAAACGATTGAATACAATGTACAAAAAAGGATCAGATGGTTATTTATCTGTACTTTTAGACTCTACTAGTGTAACTGATTTATTTTCTAGAGTGGAATACATAAAGAAGATTGCAGAATTTGATAAAAAGCTGCTAGCTGATTTTAAGTCAAAAGAGGACGAGCTTCAGAAAAAGAAAGATGCTTTAGACAAAGAAAACGATAAGCTACAAGCGTTAAAAACTCAATATGATGCAAAGATGGTTCAGCTTGATGCAGAAAAAGCAAGCTTAAAGGATGCACAGACAAAGTTAAAGACACAAGAACAGCAATATGCTTCACAAATAAGCAAAGATAATGACGAAATTGGTGCTATAGCTAAAAAGATTGCAGCTGAACAACAACAGCAGAGAGATGCTTTAGCTCGTGCTAACTCATCTGGGTTAGTTTCATCAACAGTATCAAGAGGTAATGCATCATCCTATAATGGGAATACCATTACATCTATTGCATTTAACATAGCTTATGATTCAAATGGTAATTGCAGAAATATCCCTTATGTGTGGGGCGGAAATGGACCTGATAATTTTGATTGTTCAGGTTTTGTAATATATGTTTTTGCCCAAGCTGGTTTACATCCTTTTAATGGTACTAGAGTAACTAATGATATGATACATTATGGTACAACTGTTTCAAGAGATCAGCTTCAGCCAGGTGATGTAATTTATTTTGGTACTTGGGATAATCCTCATCATGTTGCCATATATATGGGTGATGGTATGGTTATTCATGCACCTCATACAGGTGATGTAGTTCGTCTTGCAAACTTATCATATTTTTCTGATTACTTAGTTGCAAAAAGAATGAATTAAATTTCAATAAAAAAACTGTAATGTTAATCATTACAGTTTTTTTGTTCTACCCACAATCACAAAGTTCCACTAAATTTCTAAAAGAAGCTTTTCTTCGCTATCATTTACAAATTAAGTGGAACTAAATGTGCCTGTCGAAAGTAAACTTTGAATAATTATATTTATCTATTCTTGATTTCGTCTATATTGTCTTTAACTTCTTTTAAACAAGTCTGACATATGTTTTTACCCTTATAGTTAATTACATCTCTAGCATCTCCACAGAAAATACAGGCAGGTTCATATTTTTTTAAGATAATCTCCTCACCTTCTACATAAATTTCTAAAGCATCCTTTTCTGCAATATCTAATGTCCTTCTTAACTCTATAGGGATTACAATTCTCCCTAATTCATCTACTCTTCTTACTACTCCTGTTGATTTCATAATGTTTCCTCCTTTAATTACATCATTCGACATATTTATTACTTAGATTATAGCAATAATTAAATTTAAAGTCAACATATTACATCAATAAAAATATAAATAATTACAAAAAGAATATGTGATGCCATTATGAACTAATATAATTTCCTTGTTTAACTGTATATTACAAAAAATAAATTAGTTAGCATAAAATTATACCAATTATTAATATAAAAAATAATAAAATTTAATAATAAATTTAAATAAATTATTTTTAAAAATAAATTTTAGTAATATTATGGATACAAATTATTTTTTGTCGAATTAATTTGACTAAATTGATAAAAAACAAATATTATTTATTAATAAAATATGATATAATTTATTGAATATAAAATAAATTGCTATTACACTATCCTCATCACAAAGTTCCACTAAATTTCTAAAAGAAGCTTTTTTCCGCTATCATTTATAAATTAAGTAGAACTAAATGTTACCAAGGAAAGTATACAATAGAGTAAAAGGTGGGAATTTTAATTGGGCGAGAATAAGAATTTTTTTGAAGGACCTTTATTTACTATTACAAATTATATAATGTGGTTATTCATAGGCAATATTTACTTTGCATTATGTAATCTGCCATTAATTTATATATTGTTTTTAATTCCATCAGCAGGAAGTGATTTTACAAATAACTTTGTTTCTTATATACCAATAATGTTTCTTTGTCTTATTCCTATCGGACCTTCAATTACAGCATTATTAAGTGTTATGGGAAAGCTTGTACGTGAAAAGGATATTAATTTAACAAAAGATTATTTTAAAGCTTATAAGGCAAATTTTAAGCAGTCAACTCTTTTATGGATATTTACTCTTATAGTGATAGTTATTTTATCTGTTGATTTGTATTATTTTAGAACACATAGTTCTAATGTAGTTATTAGATACTTATTTTTGATATTAATATTTATAGTTATAATAATGACATTATATACTTTTCCTATCTTATCAAGGTTTTATATGAAAAGTAAAGATGTAATAAGATTGTCTTATTATTATGCTATAGCTAAATTTAAAACTACTTTTGTTAATATTTTATGTGTTTTGTTTTGCTTTATTGCTATTACAAAAATGCGATTTTTCATTTTATTTATTTCAACTGGAATATGTTATTTAATAATGCTTAATGAAAACAAGCTGTTAAAAGAAATAGAAGAGAAACTTGAAAGCAGTGATAAAAAAGAGGAAAAAAAGATTAGTGAAGCAGAAGAAGTAACTGAGAAAATAGCATCTGATGAAGATGAAGATAAAGATAATGAAGATAATGAAGATAGATAAGGTATCAAATAAGCTGATAAAAAAATAATAAAGAAACCACCACATTTATACTGTTTGTGCTCAAGGTATATGTGGTGGTTTTTGTATTATAATTAAATTTCCTATGCAAAATGAAATTGCAGCTTTGAGTTGAGGCTAAGCTTCTTCTTTCAAAAACTTATACTGTGACATATAAAGTTCATAGTATACTCCTTTTTTACTCATTAATTCTGCATGAGAACCAGTTTCGGCAATAACCCCATTATCTACTATGACCATTATTTTGTCGCAATCCATAATGGTAGAAAGCCTATGTGCAATTACAAAGGACGTTCTTCCATGTAATAATTTTTTTATACCTTTTTGAACAAGTCTTTCTGTATAGGTATCAATATTGGAAGTAGCTTCATCAAGTATTAAAATTCTTGGATCTGCAAGCAGAGCTCTTGCAAAGGAAATTAGCTGACGCTGACCAACAGAGAG
>JAUZPN010000189.1 GCA_030705885.1 Bacillota bacterium
AGTTCAGGCAGAAAATCAAGAAGCTGAGGTACAGCATCATAAGAAAGCTGAGTTAGATAACTAACATCAATTTCCTCTGAATGGTGGTATCGTTCAATGTTGTTTTTAGCAATAATACTGTCTACATTAACAAAATTAATGAGAATATATGCAATTAAAGATACAATAATATAATATTTTAATACTACAAGTTTTTGATTCCATATTTTAATCAAAGATATAATTAAAAGTACAAAAATAAATATCATAAATGCATGTGTGAATATTCTTAAGTAAGTATATCCATAAGTTTCTTCGTAAAGGGACATTCTAAAATGAGCGGAAAATAACATAACACCTGTACAGAAAACTAAAAAGCTGTTTAGTACTTTAACTGCTGCATATATTTTATTGCTGTTAATTTTTGTGAAGCTTCCTGTAGCAAGAATTATAATCAAATTAATTAGAGTGACTAAAACAAGTTCAAAAAATCCTTTTCGAGCATATTCAGCATAAGTTAAATTTTGAGGAAGGTTGTGGTTTATGCTTCCGAAAAGATAGGTGAATTGAATCATTGTAAATAATAAATATACTAAATTAATTGATACAAGTACTGTTATAACTATAATAGGATCAAAGACTGACAAGCTCTTTTTTAAACCAGCTTCATTGTTGATGTTAATACCATTTGAGCTTGAAATTTCATTTATATTTGAATAATTTCTCTGCACCCGATTTTTATTGATTTCATTTTTTGGAAGAGAAAGAAACCATAAATAGCTGAAGGTAAATGCAAATATAATTACAATAATAAATGACCTTCCTATAACTTCAGGCATATTTATATTTTTAAATATTTTAGTAAAGCTGCTCATAAAATTTCCAAACACTGCATCAGCAGAAGAAAGGAGGAGGATTATTATTAAAAGCAGAGGAAGAGAAATTATAAGACCAATAAAAACTTTTTTTACATTATTATTTTTATTATCAGGTTTATTAAAAACTTTAATATTAGCAAGAACTGTTATAGGCTTAAAGATATATGCAAACATACCATAAAAAAGCCCATATAATATATCATTTATAAATGAGAATTGAAACCATTCTCTAGTATTTTTTTCACAACTTAGCATGGTGTGAATTAGGATTAAAACAAATAATACCATAACATTTAAAACTGTGAATATTTCATTTGCAAACAGGCTGTAGTACAAAGATAAAAGCAGAATAAATAGGAAAACTAAATTTTGAAAGTTTATCTTTGCTTTAAATGAATTTTTAAAATTAATGAAAAATAAAGAATAGGAAAAACTTACAAATATAATGCATGAGATTCCAGGAATTTTACCATAGAAAAGTATATTGAAAATTATGCTTATAATTAAAGATGTAATTAGTATGAAAAATCCTTTATTAACTGATATGGTTTGGTTTTCATTTTTAGTTGAAAATTCTGACATTTAATATACCTCCAATCATTTCTTTTTAATTTAGTTTCCTTTATCCTCATCTTCAACATATTCAAGTATGTCTCCAGGCTGACAATTCAGGGCCTTACAGATGGATTCTAAAGTTGAGAAGCGAATAGCTTTAGCTTTGTTATTTTTTAAAATGGATAGGTTAGCCATAGTTATATCAATTTTTGCTGCTAGTTCAGAAGAACTGATTTTTCTTTTGGCCATCATTACATCTAAATTTACTATTATTGCCATAGTTTGCTGTTATACAATTATAGTGTAAATTGTATATTGCCTCCTTCCTTAAATAAATATCAACATTAAATAGTTAAATCATTTTCTTCTTTATATTCTACAGCCTGCTTAAAAACTTCTGCCATGACTATAATAAAAAGACCTCCAATAATAAAAATCATTGTTATTATCATAGTTAGAATTGAGTTGTAAAAAAATATTTTAATAATATAAGCAAAAGAAATTATAAAACAGCAGATAGAAATTCTTTTAAGACTAATTACATTATCCATCATAAAAGGATTTTTTCTGTTTAAGGTTTTAAATACTTTACGAACTTCATGGAAAAGATATAAAGCAAAAAAGCCAGTAAAATACAAGAATACTATAAGAAAATAGTAATTTTCATGATAACTGGACTTTAGTATGTTAACATACCATTTAAGAAAAAAGGGAAGACCGATAAAAATAATTAAGCCTCCAAAGAAAACTAGATCAAGAAATATTTTTAAATATGATGCAAGACTTTTTTTGCCAATGATGGTCATGATGTGGATACCCCCTAAAATAAATTTATTAATACTATATGCAAATTATACCAAGCAATTTTCTTTAAGTCAATAAAAATTTATTGATATTCGATAAAATTTTATTGATATATAGAATTTATAATGGTAAAAGATTAATTTTAAAAACTGTTGACATTGCTATTGTTATAGTGTACTATGTAAATAGTACACTATAACATGGAGGTGAAAAAACTTGGATGCAGAGTTTGATGATAAATTACCCATTTATATTCAGATAATGAACATCATTAAGCGGGATATAGTAATGAAAAAATTAAAGGAGGGAGATAAGTTGCCTTCAGTAAGGGAAATGTCAGCCAGTCTAAAGGTTAATCCAAATACTATGCAAAGGGTGTATCAGGAACTGGAAAGAGAAGGTATAACAACTACACAAAGGGGAATTGGTACTTTTGTAACATGCAATGAAAAAATGATTTCTAATATAAAGATTGAAATGGCAAAGGAGATTATAGAAACATTTATAGGTGGTATGAAGAATTTGGGGTTTGAAGAAAATGAAATAATTCAGATTATTGAGAAAAATGTTAAAGGGGGAGGGGATTTACATGGAAGTAATAGTTAAGGCAAATAATTTAACAAAAATATATTCAAAAAAGAAAGTCCTTAATGGTATAAATTTAGAAGTTAAAAAGGGAAAAATTTTAGGATTTCTTGGACCAAATGGAGCAGGAAAGACTACATTTTTAAAACTAGCATCAGGATTACTAAGACCCACTAGTGGAGAGCTTCTGATAGATGATCATGTACCAGGCTTATATACAAAATCAATAGTATCATATTTGCCAGATGTAAATTTTCTTTTTAAATGGATGAAAATTAAAGATGCTGTTAGATTTTTTAAAGATTTCTTTCAGGATTTTGATACTGAAAAGGCAGAAAAAATGCTGGAATTTATGAAGCTGAATGAAAATGATAAAGTAACAACACTATCAAAAGGAGCTGTTGAAAAACTCAACCTTTCTCTTGTATTATCTAGAAAAGCAAAGTTATATATACTAGATGAGCCTCTGTCAGGTGTAGATCCAGTTGCAAGAGAAAAGATAATTGATGCTATTATAGAAAACTTCAATGAAGAAAGTGCTATGATTATTTCTACTCATCTTGTTAATGATGTTGAAAGACTTTTTGACGAAGCTGCCTTCATAAATAATGGACAGATTGTTTTGCAAGGAAACACAGATGATTTGAGAATTCAAAAAGGGAAATCAATTGATGCTATTTTTAGGGAGGTGTTTGCAGAATGTTAAAGCTTTTAAAATATAAGATTCAAGGTAATTATAAACAGTTTTTAGGGGTAATATCTATTTCAATAATTATTAATAGTGTAATGCAGCTTTTTGGATATAATGAGCAATCTAAGTATATTGTATCTATATTAATAATTTTGATTACAAATATTATAATTTTGTATTGGTGCTTTAGTGACTTCGATAAAAACATTTCTGGAAATGAAGCAAATTTGATTTATACACTTCCTGTTAAAAGCTATAAAATACAATTAGCTAGTTTGATGTTAACTAGTATCGAAATTATTATTAATGAACTTGTAATTGGCTTGTTTATAATTCCGAATGTATTTAAAATTTCGAATAGCTTACAGGGTGAAAGTAAAATTATACTTACAATGAATGATTTTATGTTTTTTGCTATTTTTTTATTTTGCTGTATAATTTGGTTGTTTAATTTATCACATTTTTTCATAGCTTTAAGTAAATCTTGTATTAAAAATATAAAATTTTCCAAAGCAGTCAGTTACATTCTTTACTTTATTTCAATATTAGCAATATGTGAGTTTAGAAATTGTATTGACGTAGTTTTTAAATTAATATTTAAAAACTATATAGTTAGGAATGTTGACTTGTACGCGTTTTCAAATGGTGGAAGGATTAGTATACTGTTTTATATATCAAATATAATTTATTTTCTTATTATAGCTATAGCAGCTTTTATTGCAACTAGTAAAATTTTTGATAAAAAAGCAGATATATAATTTATGAAGTATTGAATTCCCTTTGTTTACACATGGTAATAATTAGGGCCATCTTGAATAATATAATTAAGGAATGCATTGAACTTTAACAAATGTGGTGAGTTTTTAAAGATTGATATATAAAATTTGGTTAGAGCTTTCATATGTATTAAAATTATATTTCAAAGGTGGGGAAATGTTGATGAATGATGACTTGCTTAAAATAATTAATGAAAGCAGCTTAAATAATATACAGCAAGAATTGAAGAAATTATTTTTAATGTCTGAGAAATCAAATTTCAGTTTGTCTGAAAATGACTTAAATGATATTCTGAAATTAGTATTAAATAGAATGCATAAAAATCATGTCAATGAAGAAGTAAACAAAATTAAAGTAGAATTATTGTCTTCAAAAGCCATATTATATATTGAGAAAAGTATGTTTAAATTTATGACAGTTTTATATTCTATTGAATTAATTCCCTATATAAAAAATAATCAACTTGCTTTTCAAATAAATAAAATAAATTTGGGATCAATTAATATTTCAAAAGAATCAGCAGCAAAAAGTCTGCAGAATTTTAACAGCGAGTTTATTAAAGTTGATGAAGAAAATATGTGTATTATTTGTAATGTTGACATGCCTAAAAATATTTCACTAAAAAATATAAGAATTAAGGATAAGAAAATAGAAATAAAGTGGTAAATTACTATTGAAAGATTAGAAATAAAAACGTAAGTCTTGTTTCTAATCTTTTTATTTATATATACTTATCCAAGTGTATCAATATAAGAAATATATTAAATTATTAAGTAAATTAAAGTATTACTAATATAACTTAATTATATGAAGTATTAGATAAAAGGACATGTCGAAAAATATGATATTATAGAAAACGTTCCGCA
>JAUZPN010000019.1 GCA_030705885.1 Bacillota bacterium
TAAATTTACAGTTGGAAATCCTATTTTATGTCCAAGTTGTTTTCCTTTAATTATTATTCCACATAAAAAAAATGGCTCTGTCAGCATTTCATTTGTAGTTATTATGTCACCTTCAGCTAATAATTCTCTTATTCTTGTACTACTGATTACTTCATCTTTATGCATTACTGAATCCATTATATATGTTTCTACATTTAATTTACTGCATATATCTTTTAGTAATGTCACATCGCCCTGATTTTTATAACCAAATCTATAATTAAATCCTGCTACAAACCCTTTTACATTATAGCATTCTTTCATTCTTTTTATAAAGTCTTCTGGAGTTATTTTCATTAAATCTGTGTTAAAATTTGCAAGATTAACAATGTCAACTTTATTTTTTTCAAGCAATTCTAATTTTTCTTCATTTCTAATTAAAAGCTTTGGTGCTCTTTCAGGATTAATAATACTTAGTGGATGATTATTAAATGTAAACACCATGCTTTTAACATTATTTTTTTTTGATAATTCAACAATTTTTTTAATTAAACTTATATGCCCTAAATGAATTCCATCAAAACTTCCCAGAGCTATATATGTTTGACAATCAATTTTTAATGTAAAATTATCTTTTAAAACAATCATATTTATACACCTAAACCTTTAAAACATTTAACAGTTTCAACATTTTTAATTGTGATTCCTTTATTGTTCCTATACCAATAAATTTATCTTCTATATAAACTCTGTAATTTATGTTTTCCTGTAAATTTCCTGTGATACTTTTATCCTTTATTTGAACTCCATTTAATATCATTTTACTATATTTATATGGTACAATTATTTTTTCATAGAAATTTAAAGCTTCTTCTATAGATATCAAATGATTAGATATATTTTCAGGTGTTAATTCTTCTAATTTTACAGAACCTTCAAACTTAAAATTTCCAGAGGATAGTCGTTCAAGCTCCCACATAGTACCAAATGTACCTAATTTCAATCCAATATCATGACATAAACTTCTTATATAAGTTCCTTTTGAACAATTAACTATAAAACTAATATAAGGATATTTAACTTCTTCAATACTTATATTATAAATATTAATCTTTCTAGGTTTTCTTTCAATCTCAATTCCTTGTCTTGCAAGTTCATATAGTTTTTTCCCATTTACCTTAAGTGCAGAATACATAGGAGGAATTTGATCTATCTCACCAATAAATGATTTTATTACTTTTGAGATATTTTCTTTATCAGGGATAGTATTTGATTCATTTACAACTACCCCTTCTCTGTCATAGGTATCAGTTTCAACACCTAATTTTAAAACCGTCTTATATGTTTTGTTATTATTCATTATATAATCTACAATTTTTGTAGCGCTGCCCACACATATTGGCAATACTCCAGAAGCCTCTGGATCCAGTGTTCCAGTATGACCAACTTTCTTTGTATTACATAATTTTTTAATTTTATATACTGCATCAAAAGAAGTAATTCCAGTTGGTTTATATAAATTTATTACACCATCCATTATATCAACTCTTTTTCCAAGGCATTTAATATCTGCTGTTCAACGTTCTTTAAACTGCCATTTATAAGCAGCCCTGCAGCTCTCTTATGCCCTCCTCCTCCAAATACTTCAGCAATTTTACTTACATCAATCTTACTTTTTGATCTAAGACTAATTTTAATGCCATCTTTTGTTTCTTTTAAAAGTGCTGCTGATTCTACAGATCCTATTTGCATTCCAAAGGATATTACATCAGCAGTATCTGTATTTTCCAGTCCTAAACTTCTTAGCATTTCTTGAGATATATACATAATACAAATTTGATCATTATCATAAAGTTTTATAGTATTTATTGCTAATCCATAAAGTTTAATTCTTTCTAATTTTTTATTATCAAAAACATTCCTATGAATATCACTGAAATTAATACCTGCATCAATAAGTTTTCCTGCAATATCATGAGTTATAGATGTTGTATTTGAAAATCTATAACTGCCAGTGTCAGTAATTATTGAAGTATATAAACATGATGCAATATTAACATCTACATTTACTCCAAGAGAATTTAATAACTTATAAACAATCTCACCTACAGAAGCACTATGACTATCTACATAATTAAAATCGCCATAATTTTCATTAGATATATGATGATCAATATTTATTAAAGTATAATTTCTAGTTTCTAAATTTAAATCTGCTGCAATTCTAGCAGAATTGCCACAATCTAAAACTATTACACAATCTGTATCTTTAATAAGAGAGTACTTTTGACCTGAAATTTCTTCAGAATTTGAAAGAAATTTCAGATTGTCTGGTACACTATCTTTTGACATAATATAAGCCTTTTTATTTAATTTTCTTAATCCTTGAAGAAGTGCTAGTGAACTTCCGATAGCATCACCATCAGGAGAAACATGAAATGAAATACCAATAGTGTTATATTTCATTATTTCATTTGAAATATTATTAATTTCCATGATCCTCAGTCTCCTTTATATGTTCAAGCAATGCATCAATGTGCATTCCATATTCTATAGATGAATCAAGTTCAAAAATCACTTCTGGTGTATATCTCAAATTAACTCTCTTTCCTAGTTCATGCCTGATAAAACCTGCAGAATTTTTAAGTGCATTAAAACTGCCATTTCTAGCTTCATCACTTCCAAAAATACTCACAAAAATTTTAGCATACCTTAAATCCTTTGTAACATCTACTTTTGTTACACTAACCATTGCAGTTAATCTTGGATCTTTAACATGATTTTGAATTATTTCACTTGCTTCTCTTCTTATCTCTTCGTTAATTTTATCTCCTCTATACTTTGCCATATAATTCTCTCCTTTGATGATAACTATAAACTTTTTGGTTTTACTTCTTCTATGATATAAGATTCTATAATATCTGCTTCTTTTATATCATTAAATTTTTCAACACTAAGTCCACATTCATATCCTGATGCAACTTCCTTTGCATCATCTTTAAATCTCTTAAGAGAAGCTAAGCTTGATTCAAAAACAACTATACCATCTCTAATAACTCTCACATTGCTATTTCTAGTTATCTTACCATCTATTACATAGCATCCTGCTATTGTACCTATATTAGATATTTTATAAATTTGTCTTATTTCAGCTTTACCTTGAATTACTTCTCTTTGTTCAGGTTCAAGCATTCCAATCATTGCTGCTTTAATATCATCTATAGCATTATATATAACTCTATATGTTTTAATTTCCACATCTTCTTTTTCTGCTAAATTTCCAACATTTAAATCAGGACGAACATTAAATCCTATTATTATAGCATTTGATGCTGCAGCTAAAATAACATCTGCTTCTGTAATGGCACCTGCGGCTCCATGTATAACTCTAACCTTAACCATATCAGTAGATAACTTTTCAAGTGAACCTTTGATTGCTTCTACAGAACCTATAACATCAGCTTTTATAATAATATTTAGTTCTTTTACTTTTCCTTCTTGAATTTGGTTATACAAATCCTCTAAAGAAACTTTATGAGTAGCCTGCAAGTACTCAACTCTTGCTTTCTCCTGTCTGTTTTCAGCCATTTCTCTGGCAGTTTTTTCATCTTTTACCATGTGAAATCTATCACCAGAGTTAGGAACATCTGAAAGTCCTAATATTTCTACTGGTATTGATGGACCAGCAGATTTGATTTTTTTCCCTTTATCATCAAACATAGCTCTAATTCTGCCATAAGTATTTCCTACAATTATGGATTCACCAGAATGCAAAGTACCATTTTGTACTAATAATGTTGCAACTGGTCCTCTTCCCTTATCAAGTTTTGCCTCAATAACTGTTCCTTTTGCCTTGCTAGAATTATTGCCTTTTAATTCCTGCATCTCAGCTGTTAAAAGTATCATTTCTAATAAATCATCAATTCCAATTTTGGCTTTTGCTGAAACTGGTACACATACTGTATCTCCGCCCCAATCCTCTGCTAAAAGACCATATTCTGATAATTCTTGTTTTACTTTATCAGGATTAGCACCTGGCTTATCAATTTTATTGATAGCTATTATTACCGGAACATTAGCAGCTTTACAATGACTTATTGCTTCTTTTGTCTGAGGCATAACCCCATCATCAGCAGCTACTACCAATACAACAATATCAGTAATTTGAGCTCCTCTAGCTCTCATAGCAGTAAAGGCCTCATGACCTGGAGTATCAAGAAATGTTATTTTTTCTCCATTAATAGTTACTGTATATGCACCTATATGCTGAGTAATTCCTCCAGCTTCAGTTTCAGTAACCTTTGATTTCCTGATAGCATCAAGCAATGATGTCTTACCATGGTCAACATGACCCATAACTGTTACTACAGGAGGTCTCTTTTCAGTATCTGTGGTGCTTTCTTCTTCATCATCATCTTTTTCAACTAATGTATCTTCTTTTTCTTCTAATAAAATTGTAGCTCCAAATTTCTGACCTAATTTTTCTGCAGTATCGAAATCTAATTCTTGATTTATAGCAGCCATAACTCCCATAAAAATTAATGCTTTTATAACCTCTGTATATGGTTTATCAAGCTTTTCTGATAACTCCTTAACTGTTATAGTCTTTTCAATTTTTATAATTATTTCATCTGGTTTAACTATTTCTTCCTCTGTTGTAATATCATTTTCATCTTCTTGTTTTTTATTTATATTATTTCTCCTGCCTTTCTTTACTTTTACTTTATTTTGTTCAGCTAAATCTTCATATTTTTCTAGAATATCTGTCTCTGAATTCGAATTTTCAGGAACTTCATTAGAATCATTACTTTTATTTTTTTCAAGCAGCAACTCTTTTATGATATTTGCATCTTCCTCTTCAACAACACTCATATGGTTTCTTACCTCTACATTTAATTCTTCTAAAAGTAAGGAAATTAAATCCTTGCTTGAAACATTAAGTTCTTTAGCCAATTCATACACTCGTATTTTTGACATTATTTCACCCCCGAAATTAAGATTCTTTTTCTTGCTTCCATAGTTCAATTAGTTTATTACTCATACCTTTATTACAAACTCCTATTATATTGATTTCGCTTATACCTAGAATACTACCCAATTGACTTTTAGTATATTCATTAATAATTGGAATATTATATTCACTGCAATAATTTAAAAACTTTTTTTTAGTATTTTCCGAAACATCGTTTGAAATTATAATACAATAAATTTTTTTATTCTTTTTTATAAATTCTTCACATTTATTATATCCTTCTATTAAGTTACCCGCTCTTTTGGTAAGACCTAAAAATTGCAAGAATTTATTTGTCATCTAAAATCTCTTCCTTTAATTTTTGATAAACTTCTTCATCTAATTTAATATCTAAATTTTTTTCAAGCCTTTTAGTCTTAAATGCCTTATCAAAGCACTCAATGCTCTTACAAATATAAGCTCCTCTGCCAGGCTTTTTGCCAATTAAATCTATAGAAGTCTCACCTTCTTTACTTTTCACCACCCGTATTAACTCCTTTTTGGGTTTCATCTCCATACATCCCGTACACATTCTTTGAGGAATTTTCTTTATCTTCAAATTTTATTCACCTGCCTCAATAGATGAAGTTTCTTTACCGGCTTGAGTTTTACTTTTTATATCAATTTTCCAACCTGTAAGCTTAGCAGCAAGTCGCACATTTTGACCTTCTTTTCCAATAGCAAGAGATAATTGATTATCATCTACAATAACTTTAGCTGATTTTGTATCCTCATTTAAAGTTACATCTAATACTTTTGCAGGGCTGAGTGCATTTGATATGTATTCTTCAGGAAGCTTACTATACTTTATTATATCAATTTTTTCATTTTTTAACTCATTAACTATGCTTTGTACCCTTGTTCCTTTTGCTCCTACACATGCACCCATAGCATCTACATTCTCATCATTTGAATGAACAGCTATTTTTGCTCTAGAACCTGCTTCTCTAGAAATACTTTTAATTTCAACTACTCCATTAAATATCTCTGGTACTTCAAGTTCAAACAATCTTTTTACCAGTCCTGGGTGAGTTCTTGAAACTACTATCTGTGCACCCTTTGTTGTATTCTTAACTTCTACTATATAAAGCTTTAACTTTTCATTAAAGTTATATTCTTCACCTTTTATCTGTTCATTTTCTCCAAGCACAGCTTCTATTTTACCTAAGTCTACAAATACATTTCCTTTATCTTTTCTTATTACTGTTCCAGTTATAATATCAAATTCTTTAGTGATAAATTCATTATAAATAATGCTTCTTTCAGCCTCTTTAATTCGTTGAATAACAACCTGCTTTGCTGCTTGAGCAGCTACTCTTCCAAATTTTTTAGGTGTAACTTCAATATCAACAATATCACCGATTTGATATCTTGCACTAATATTTTTAGCATCATCTAGTGAAATCTCTGTAATATCATCAAATACCTCTTCAACTACTTCTTTTTGAGCATAAACATGAATTTCTCCACTTTCTCTATTCATACTTACTCTAACATTTTGACAGTTCGCATTATTATTAAAGTTTTTCTTATATGCAGCAATTAAAGCATCATCTATTGTTGTAAATAGTAAATCCTCACTAATTCCTTTTTCTTTAACTATTTCTCTTAATGCTTCAATAAACTCTTGATTCATTTTTTATTATCCTCCTTAAATTCTTCAAATTCTAGATTAACAGTTTCTATAATGTTTCTTGGTAATACAATTTCTTTATTATCATGCACTAATATTAATTCTTTTTCATTTATGCCTGTCAAATTACCATAAAACGTATCTTTATCATTATATAAACTATTTAATTTAACCTTCACCAAATGATTAATATATGATTTTAAGTGATCATCAGTATATAATTGTCTATTAATTCCTGGTGAGGATACTTCTAAAAAATAGCCTTCAGAAATAGGGTCTTCAATATCTAACAAATTACTAACAGGTCTGCTGACTTTTTCACAGTCCTCTAATGATATTCCGTTTTCACTGTCAATATAAATACGTAAATAGTTATTTCCTTCTTCGTTTACATATTCTATATGATATAATTTTAAGTTTTTTTCTATTACAATTGGTTCAATTAAACCTTTTAGTTTATCTAATATAATATCAATATTTTTTACCATAGATTTTTACCTCCCTTTTAAAAAATTTATTCAGTAAATTAATACCAATAAAAAATATTTTTGATTAATAATAATATGTTTTGCAATTTATAAAATTACATACTATATATAATACAATAACATACAAAATACTTAATTAAGTAAAAACGCAACTGATGTTGCGTTTTTACAAATAGAAAGAGCGGGTATTAGCCCACTCTTTTCTGCAAAAATATCTAAATCTTTAATACATGATTATTTTAACATAGTAAAATGTTAATTTCAAGCAAAAGATATATAAAAGTAAATAAAATCTACATTGCATCAATTTCTTTTAATAATTCACAAACCAAATCATTTTCTTTAACCTTTTTTATTATTTTGCCTTTTTTAAAAATCAACCCTTCACCTTTTCCACCTGCAATACCAATATCAGCTTCTGCAGCTTCTCCTGGTCCATTAACTACACATCCCATTATTGCAACTTTTATATTTTTTTTGGAGAATTGTAACTTGTCTTCTACTTCCTTAGCAATACTTATAATATCAATTTGAGTTCTGCCGCAAGTGGGACACGAAATAAATTGTATACCTTCATTTAATATACCAATAGATTTTAGTATCTCTCTGCCCACACGTACCTCTTCAATTGGATTCTCTGTAAGGGAAACCCTAATAGTATCACCTATTCCTTCACAAAGTAAAGTACCTATTCCAATACTTGACTTTATAGTTCCACGCCAATTAGTGCCAGCTTCTGTAACTCCAATGTGAAGAGGATAATCAACTTTATTTGATATTAATCTATAGCTTTCAATCATCTGGACAACATTAGAAGATTTAATTGAAATAACAATATCTTCAAAATTAACACTTTCCAGTATTTTTACATGATTTAGCGCACTCTCAACTAATGCTTCAGGACATACTTTGCCATACTTCTGCATCAAATTTTTTTCAAGTGAACCTGAGTTAACTCCAATTCTTATTGGTATACCATGTTCCTTAGCACTATTAGCAACTTGCTTAACTCTATCTAAGCTTCCTATATTACCAGGGTTAATCCTTAATGCTGATATGCCATTTTTAATAACATTAAGAGCAAGTCTGTAATCAAAATGAATATCTGCAACTAAAGGTATTGAAACAGCTTTTGAAATATCTTTAACTGCTTCACTGGCTTCTTCATCTAAAATAGCACATCTAATTATATCACAGCCTGCATTTTCTAATTCTTTTATCTGATTTATTGTACTATTAATATCTCTAGTATCTGTATTACACATTGATTGAACTGTTATCTTAGAGTCTCCTCCAATAAAGATATCTCCAATTCTTATTTTTTTTGTTTTTCTGTTGTTCATTATACTCTCTCCTAACAAAAATTATTTAGGTATACTTATTGGATATATAATATCCTTAATAGTTACCAGAACCATTAATGCCATAAGCAGTGAAAAGCCTATATAATTTATAATTCCCATTTTATTATCATCTATTTTTCTACGTGTAATTATCTCTATAAGAAGGAAAAATATCCATCCGCCGTCCAATGCTGGAATAGGCAGCAAATTAAAAATAGCTAGCTGCAGACTTATATATGCAAGAAAAAATATAAAATTCAGGATTCCTGCTTTAGCAACTGCTACTGACATTTTTGCAATTGTTACAGGTCCTCCAATATCATCTTTTGATACTTTTCCCTTGAAAATATTTCCAAAAACATCAAAGGTTTGTACTGCAATAGATTTTGTTTCTATAAAGCCATGATTTAAGCTTTGAAAAACATTAGGATTTTGAACATATTTCGCTGTTATACCAATTATATATCTTTTTTGTCCATCATCATATTTAGGTTTAATATCAACACTTTTTGTAATGCCATTACGAATAAATTGTATATTCAAATTATTTCCTTTATTTGTGTAAACAATTGTTGAAAAATCATCCCATGATATTACACTTGAACCATTAACTTTTACTATTTTATCTCCATTTTGTAATTCCTCAGCTGCTGGATATCCGCTTTCAACTTTATCAACAACAGGAACTTGATAACCTACATTTGCTGTAAATATTGAAAATAATAAAACTGCTATTATTAAATTCATAATAGGTCCTGCTGCAACTATACTTAACTTTTGAAGTGGTGTCTTTGTTGTAAAAGAATTTTTGGCATCTACTTTTTCTTCTTCACCTAACATTTTTATGTATCCGCCAATAGGGAGAGCTTTTATTAAATATTCAGTTTCTTTGCCCTTTATTCCAAAAATCTTAGGTCCCATTCCTAATGAAAATTGCTCAACTTTTACACCATTTACCCTTGCCATAATGAAATGACCCAATTCATGAATTATTATCAAAAAACTAAAACCAATAATAACCATTAATATATATAATAAAATCATATAATCTTCCTCCTTATAATAAATTATATTTATTATTTACATATTTTCTAACTTGACTATCCATTTCCAATATACTCTCAAGTGTCACATCTTTAGTATTAACATTAAATTTATCCATAGTTTCTTCAACTATATCTCCAATAGATAAGAATTTAATTCTATCCTTAAGAAATAAATCTACAGCAATCTCATTAGCAGCATTTAATATTGTAGGCATCAACCCTCCTATTTCACCTGCTTTATAAGCTAATTTTAAACATATAAATGTTTCATAATCTGGCTTTTCAAAAGTAAGGTTGCCTATACTGAAAAAGTCTAGCTTATCAATTATGTTTTTATTTCTTAATGGGTAATTTAAAGCATATTGAATAGGTAATTTCATATCAGTACATGCTAATTGTGCAATTACACTGCCATCTCTATATTCAACCATAGAATGAATATAACTTTGAGGATGAACAATTACATTTATATTATCATATTCCATATTAAACAGCCAATGAGCCTCAATTACTTCTAGTCCTTTGTTCATTAATGTTGCAGAATCAATTGATATTTTCCTGCCCATATTCCACTTTGGATGGTTTAATGCTTCCTTAGAAGTTACATTAGTAAGTTCTTCTTTCTTTCTGCCTCTGAAAGGTCCTCCAGAAGCAGTTAAGAGTATTTTATCTATATCATTCATATCATTTCCCTGCAAGCACTGAAATATAGCACCATGTTCCGAATCCACAGGTAATATTTTAACATTATGTTTTTTTGCTTCAGACATTACAAGCTGTCCGCCTACAACAAGTGTCTCTTTATTCGCTAGTGCTATATCTTTCCCTGCACATATAGCACTTAATGTAGGTCTAAGTCCAACCATGCCTACTAAAGATGTTACTACTATATCTACCATTGGAAGTGAAGCTATTGTAATCAATCCATCCATTCCATATAATATTTCTATTTTAAAATCTTTTAATTTGCAAAATTCTTTTATCTTTTCATAATTATTTTTATCTGTAATTGCTGCATACCTTGGTTTAAATTCACAAATAATTTCAATTGTTTTTTCATAAGTTGTATTTGCTGATACAGCTAAAAGTGAAAAATTATCTTTTTCCTTTCTTATTATTTCTAGTGTTTGAGTACCAATAGAACCAGTAACTCCTAAAATACAAACATTTTTCATTTATGTCCTCCTAATTTATATGTAATAGATATATAATTAATATCATTTATATAAAAATATATAGGTTTATACACAATATCATGTATTAAAAATTATTTCCTTTGCTATTATTACATAAACTGGTCCTGCTAATAACCCCATCATTCCAAAAGTACTAACTCCAATATATGATGCTAAGAGCATTACTAAAGGATGTATTCCATAATTATCACTCATAAATTTTACTTCCATACACTGGCGGCTCACTGTTAATAAAATATATAGAACAAGCAAACCAATACAAGTAAAATAATTTTTTGTAATTATCATATATATAGTAAGAGGTAAAAATACAATAATAGTTCCTATATACGGTAATATGTCCAGTAATCCACAAAATAAACCTAAAATTAAAGCATTATTAATTTTAAGAATAAAAAATCCTAGTATAGTTTCTAACATAGTTATCAAAGCCAAGATAAATTCAATTAATATAGCTTTTTTTATTATATTAATTTTATTTATAAACATTACTATTATATCACTAGATACTATTTTTTGAATATATTTTATAAAAATCTTTTTATCGGATAATATAAAATAAGCAGTAATATTACCAATAAAATATGCAACTATTCCATCAGTAGTATATACTGCTCCTTTTGTTATTGCATTACTGCTCATAATGCTTAAATAAAGTTCGTGTATCTTTTCATTTATACCTTCCATACTAATTTTAGTTGAAGATGATATTTTATAAAGTATCACTTCAATATTTAAAAAATCATGATACATAAATACAATAAATTTATTAATTATTAAATTTCCTATAAAATAAAGTAATATAAATAAGATACAATTTACAAAAACAATGCTAAATAAAGCATTAAAACTTGAATTAAATAATTTTAATTCATTCAGCATTTTAGTAATTGGTGAACAAACCAAAAGCAAAAAAACAATTACTAAAAAAGGTTTAAAATATTTTTGAATAAAAAAAGTTAACAAAATCATACCGACCAATAATATTGCACAATAAAAAACTTTTTGATATTTCTCCCGCAAAAATTACATCCCCATAATAAATGTTATATAATAATATACTACTACTGAGGCAAAAAGTATGCTATCAAATCTATCTAAAATTCCACCATGCCCAGGAATTAAATTACTGTAATCTTTTACACCAGCAAACCTTTTAATAGAGGATGCAGCTAAATCTCCAAATTGGCAGAATATACCGCACAATAATCCTATTATAAAAAAATGAAAAACAGGTATATGATTTAATTTATTATTAATTATTATTCCATAAATTCCACATCCCAATATACTTCCAACCAAACCACCTATAGAACCTTCAATAGTTTTTTTAGCACTTACTTCAGGACAAAGTTTATGCTTTCCAAAAACCCTTCCACTGTAGTATGCAAGTATATCACAAAGCCAAGCTCCTATAAAAATAAACCATATTAATAAATTACCATGAGCCTTAGTATCTACCAAATAAATAAAACTAAAAAATACCGGCACATATATAAATGTAACTACTGTAACTGCAACATCTATATAAGTATATTTTGTGTTTAACACAGGCAGACACAGAAGACATAAAACAGACACTATTAACACAAGAGTAATGAATTGAAAATCAGCACTTTCATTTAATGTTAAAAAATATGTGATACACAAAGCATATCCAAATAAATCAACAGCATTAATGCCTTTTAGTTTAATATTTTTATAAATTTCATACATACCAAGAAATGATACAATTAAAAGTACATACTTTAAATAAATTCCGCCAATAAAGAGGAAAATAATTAATGGTAATAATATTAATACACCAAGATACCTTAGGTTTTTCTCTTTTGCCATTACTTAAGTCCTCCAAATCTTCTGTCTCGATTTTGATAATCTATTATAGCCTTATGTAAGTCTTCAACTTTAAAATCAGGCCAATTTATTTGTGAATACCAAAATTCAGTATATGCACTCTGCCATAATAAAAAATTACTTAACCTTTGCTCTCCACTAGGCCTTATAATTATATCAGGATCTGGCATACCAGCTGTATACAAATATTTAGAGAATACATTTTCATTAATATCCTGCATTGATAATTTCCCTGAATCTAAATCATTATACATCTTTTTGCATGCATTAACTATATCATTTCTTCCACCATAATTTAATGCTAAATTCAAAATTAAGCCTGTATTATTTTTTGTATTTTCATAAGCATCAGTCAATTCTTTTTTACATTTTGGAGGAAGTTTTGAAATATCACCAATAGAATTAATTATTACATTATTTTCATTTAGCTCTCTAAACTCACCTTTTAAATATTCAACTAGTAATTCCATTAGGGTATTTACTTCATCTTTTGGTCTTACCCAATTTTCTGTAGAAAAAGCATACAAAGTAAGGTATTTAATACCAATATTACTACATTCTTTTACAATATTTCTTATTGTCTCAACTCCAGCTCTATGCCCCATTGCTCTTGGTAAATTTCTTTGTTTTGCCCATCTGCCGTTTCCATCCATTATTATGCCAATATGTTTCGGAATATTGTTCATATCAATTTTTTCAAAAACTTGAGAACTTTCTTTTTCATTAGATTTTTTGAAAACCTTAAACATATTAATCTCCTTATTTACTATAAATTAGACTGACATTATTTCTTTTTCTTTTTCTTCAATTAACTTATCAATTTCTTTTATAAAGCTGTCAGTTTTCTTTTGAATAAGATCTTCAGATTTTTTAATTTCATCTTCAGAGACTTCAGAATTCTTTTTAACTGCTTTTATCTTATCATTACAGCCTCTTCTTATATTTCTAATTGCTACTTTAGCTTCTTCAGCAATTTTCTTTACATTTTTAACAAGATTCTTTCTAGTTTCTTCAGTAAGTTCAGGTACAATTAATCTAATTACAGAACCATCATTAGATGGATTAATACCTAAATCAGATTTTTGTATTGCTTTTTCTATTTCTTTTAATGAACTTTTATCCCAAGGCTGTATTAAAAGCACTCTAGGTTCAGGTGCAGATACATTAGCCATTTGATTAACAGGCATCATGCTTCCATAACACTCTATTTCAATTCTATCTAACATAGTTGGATTTGCTCTTCCAGCTTTTAATGTAGAAAAATCCTCTTTTAACTTTGCTATAGTTTTTTTCATTTTTTCCTGTTCTGCCATAACAATATCATTTAACATAATAAAACCTCCTATTGTAATTTATGCATTTGATACTACTGTACCAATTTCTTCTCCCAAAACCGCTCTTTTTATATTTCCAGGGGTATCCAAACCGAAAACTATTATAGGTATATTATTATCCATACATAAGGATGAAGCTGTAGAATCCATAACTTGAAGACCTTGTTCTAAAACTTGAATAAAAGACAATTTTGAATATTTTTTTGCATCATCATATTTATTTGGATCTTTATCATAAACTCCATCAACTTTCTTTGCAAGCAGGATTGCATCTGCTTCTATCTCAGCTGCTCTTAATGCTGCTGTTGTATCAGTTGAAAAATATGGATTACCAGTTCCTGCTCCAAAAATTACAATTCTTCCTTTTTCTAAATGACGCATAGCTTTTCTTCTAATAAAAGGCTCAGCAATTTCTCTCATTTCAATGGCAGTCTGTACTCTTGTATTTACACCAATACTTTCCAAAGAATCCTGAAGTGCCAAAGCATTAATACAAGTAGCCAGCATTCCCATATAGTCAGCAGTAGTTCTATCCATGCCTTCTCCGCTTCTGCCTCGCCATATATTACCTCCACCGATAACAGCACCAATTTCTATACCCATTTCAACTATTTCTTTTATCTCTAAAGCTATTCTCATAGCAACATCAAAATCAATTCCAAACCCATTTTTTCCTGCCAAAGCTTCACCTGAAAGCTTTAACATTATTCTTTTATATTTAGGAGCTCCCATTATTAATTCCCCCTTACTATTATTATTTTTAAAAAAAGAGAACACGCAGTGTTCTCTTTTTTTTATTTTCCCTGCTGCATTTGCTTTTGGACTTCCTCAGCAAAGTTTTCTTCTTTCTTTTCAATACCTTCACCTTTTTCAAATTTTGCATAATTTACTATAGTGATAGGTGATCCAACTTCTTTAGATTTTTCATCTAAATATTTTTTAATTGTATAATCAGCATTCTTTATCCAAACCTGTTCAATTAAACAGTTTTCTTTGTAATATTTTTGAATTCTGCCTTCAACCATTCTTTCAACTATTTTTTCAGGCTTTCCTTCATTTAATGCTTGAACTTTATATATTTCTCTTTCTTTATCAAGAGTTTCAGTGTTAACTTGATTTTTATTTAAGAATAAAGGATTTGCAGCAGCAACCTGCATAGCTGCATCTTTAGCTACTTCAAGTAGAACATCTGATTGCTTTTCACATGCAACTTCTACTAAAACGCCTATTCTGCCGCCACCATGAATGTAACTTTGTACAACACCATTTTGAGTGGTATATTTTACAAATCTTCTAACAGTCATGTTTTCGCCTAATTTTGAAATTATTGATATTAAAGCAGCCTTTATTGAAATATTTTCATCTGCAATATATTTTTCATTTACAAAATCATCAACATTTGCAGCATTTGTATAAGCAGCCTGTTTTGCAACATTCTTTGCAAATGTAGTAAACTCTTCATTTGCAGCAACAAAATCTGTTTCACAGTTAACTTCTACAATAGCTCCTATTTTATTATCTTCTGAAATATATGTCTCAACTATACCTTCAGCTGCAGTTCTTCCTGCCTTTTTACTAGCAGCAGCAAGACCTTTTTCTCTCAAAACTTCAATTGCTTTTTCAATATCTCCATTAGTTTCAGTTAAGGCTTTTTTACAAGCCATCATAGCTACCCCTGTTTTATCTCTTAACTCTTTAACTAATTGTGCAGTAATCATTATTTATTACCCTCCTGTTACAATCAATATATAAAACCAAAATATACTTGAATATGTCATACTATCCTCTGTCACAAAATTCCAATAAATTTCTAAAAGAAGCTTCATTTCACTATCACTTAAAAATTAATTGGAACTAAATGTGATGGAGGAAAGTATAATCAGCTTACTCAGCTAATTGTTCTCCCTGTTTTCCTTCAATTAAAGCATCTGCTAATCTTGCGGTTATTAATTTTACAGCTCTAATCGCATCATCATTACCAGGAATTACATAATCTACTTCATCTGGATCACAATTTGTATCAACTATAGCTACAACTGGAATACCAAGAATTTTTGCTTCTGATATAGCATTTTTTTCTTTTCTTGGATCAACAACAAATAATGCTCCTATTTTACTGCTATCCATATTTCTGATTCCACCAAGGTTAGCTTCTAATTTATCTTTTTCATTTTTCAAATTCATTACTTCTTTTTTAGGAAGAACTTCAAATGTTCCATCGTTCTCCATAGTCTCTAACTCTTCCATTTTTTGAATTCTTGATTTGATTGTTTTGAAATTTGTAAGCATTCCACCAAGCCATCTATTATTAACGAAGTGCATTCCACTTCTAGTAGCTTCCTCTTGAATAGCTTCCTGAGCCTGTTTCTTTGTTCCAACAAATAATACTTCTTTTCCATCTTCTGTTACTGTTCTTAAGAAATTATAAGCTTCTTCAATTTTCTTTACTGTTTTCTGAAGATCAATAATATAGATTCCATTTCTTTCTGTAAAAATATATGGAGCCATTTTAGGATTCCATCTTCTTGTTTGATGTCCAAAGTGAACACCTGCTTCTAATAATTGTTTCATTGATATAATTGACATTTTTCTACCTCCTGTGGTTTTACCTCCATTGCCTTCATATTTACAGCATACTTTTCAGCACCATACTACAAATTGGACAATGTGTGTATTTTAATCCTTAAATAGTATATCATAAGGATGATTGGTATTCAATATAAAATTTTATAAATTGTTATTTTTTGTGTCTGTATCATTTTTTGTATCTTCGCTGCCATTTAAATACTTCCTGTTTTTGCATTCCTTATTAGAACACTCAAGAAAATCACCTTTTGTTTTATTATATCTTTTAACCATATAAGCGCCACAAACACTGCATTTTTCATTAACAGGCTCAAACCAGCTTATAAAATCACAATTTGGATAACTGCTGCATCCATAAAATCTTCTGCCTTTTTTACTTCTCTTAGCTAATATCTTTCCACCGCATTTTGGACAATTTGCCTCTATCTCTTCAACAATAGGTTTAGTATTTTTACAATCTGGATAACCTGGACATGCAAGAAAATCGCCATATCTTCCATGTTTAATTACCATATTTCTTCCGCATTTATCACATAAAACATCTGATACCTTGTCTTCTATAGTTATTTTTGAAACTTCCTTCTCGGCAATATCAATAGCTGTCTTTAATGGTTTAAAAAATTCATCCACTACTTCATTCCAATTTTGCTTACCTTCTTCTATAAGATCAAGTTTGTTCTCCATACCTGCTGTAAATTCAGAATCCACAATCTGATTAAAATAGTGACTGACAATATTATTTACTATTTCTCCAAGCTCTGTAGGTAATAAATTCTTCTTTTCTCTTTCAACATATTTTCTGTCAAGCAGTGTTGAAATAATTGGTGCATAAGTACTAGGTCTTCCAATTCCGTTTTCTTCTAATGTTTTCACTAAAGACGCTTCAGAAAACCTCGAAAGAGGCTGAGTAAAATGCTGCTTCTTTTCAATAGATTTTTTTGTTAATATTTCTCCCTCTGTTAACTCAGGTAAATTAGAATTTGCCACTTCATCTTCTGAAAGATATTCATAAACTTTCATAAAACCATCAAACTTTATAGTTGAACCACTAGCTTTGAATAAATATTTTCCATTTTGTACATCAATAGATATTGTATTCAAAACACATGATGTCATTTGACTTGCTACAAATCTATTCCAAATCAACTGATATAATTTCATCTGTTCAGGTTTTAAACTGTTTTTTATTAATTCTGGAGTTAAATTAACATAAGTTGGTCTAATAGCTTCATGTGCATCTTGAATATTTTTCTTACTTTTATAAACCCTTGGATTTTCAGGAGCATATTCATTACCAAAACTATTTGTTATAAATTCCTTTGCAGCTACTTGAGCTTCTTCAGAAATTCTTACTGAATCTGTTCTCATATATGAAATTAAACCAATAGTTCCATGACCTTCTACTTCAATACCTTCATATAATTGTTGAGCTATAGACATAGTACGCTTAGTTGCAAAATTTAATTTTTTATAAGCATCCTGCTGCAGCGTACTAGTAGTAAATGGAGGAAGCGGATTTTTATTCTTTAATGATTTTTTAAACTGTTTCACAATAAAATCTTGCTTTTCTATTTCATTAATAATTGTATTACTTTCCTCTTCACTTGTAATTTCAATTTTCTTACCATCTAAAAGTGCTAACTTTACAACAAAATTCTTATTTATATTATTATTATTTTGAAGTAAACATTCAATGGTCCAATATTCCTTAGGAATAAATGATTTTATTTCATTTTCTCTATCACAAATCATTTTTAATGCTACAGATTGAACTCTGCCAGCACTTAATCCCCATTTAATTTTTCTCCACAAAATAGGACTTATTTCATAACCAACAAGCCTGTCAAGTACTCTTCTAGCCTGTTGTGCATCTACTAAAGAAATATTAATTTCTCTTGGAGACTTAATAGCATTTTTAATAGCATTTTTTGTAATTTCATTAAACTCTATTCGACACTTTTCGCTCTCTTCTATCTTTAATATTTTAGCTAAATGCCATGAAATAGCTTCACCTTCTCGGTCAGGGTCGGTTGCAAGATATACTTTTTCACTTTTTTTGGCTTGTTTTTTTAGTTTATTTATTAAGTCGCCTTTTCCTCTTATTGTAATATATTTTGGATTGTAGTTATTTTCAACTTCAACACCTAGTTGACTTTTAGGTAAATCACGAACGTGACCCATTGAAGCTTCTACAATGAAGTTTTTCCCCAAATACTTTCCTATTGTTTTAGCTTTTGCTGGTGATTCAACAATAACTAGTTTCTGACCCATTATATTATCCTGATTAATAATAGAATTTAAATCAGGATATTCACCCCCCTTTATATTTAATGCTCTCAACTATACTTTAATCTGTCACATTTAATTTATAAATGGTGTAGATAAACTTTTTTTGAAATTTAATGTCACTTTAAAACCAAGCATAGTATAATTAATCAATATTAGTATTAACTATAGCATAATAATTTCCTGCTAAATTAATAATTTCATTTTTTAATTGTAATTCAAATAATACTCCATAAAGCTGTTTAATGTCAATATGGGTTGTCTTAATGATATCATTAATATGAATAGGAGTATAACTTAAAATATCTAAAATTTTCTTTTCTGTATTTGTATATATTTTTTTCTTTTCAGCCTTAGGGCTTAAAACAAGCCCTAGTTTTTTCAAGATATCTTCAGGGTGAAGTAATGGAAATGCTCCATCAAAAATTAGTTTATTTGTACCTCTGCTCTGACTTGAAAAAATTGATCCAGGAACAACATAAATATCTTTTCCCTGATCTAATGCCATTCTGGCAGTTATTAAAGAACCGCTCTTATCTCCTGCTTCAACTACAATTATTATATCACTAAGTCCGCTTATTATTCTATTTCTAATAGGAAAGTGAAATGACAATGGTTCTGCTGATGGAATAAACTCAGAAACCAAACATCCGCTTTCTTCAATTTGATGATATAATGAAGAATTTTCTTTTGGATAAATTACATCTATTCCACACCCCAAAACAGCACAAGTATATTTTCCATTTTCTATTGCACTTATATGTGCAGCTGCATCAATGCCTTTTGCCATACCACTGATTATGTTTAATCCATAAAGAGATAGCTCTTTGGAAATAAATTTAGCTGAATCAATGCCATACCGCGTACATTTCCTTGATCCTACTATAGAAATACTGTATGTTTTATTCAATTTATTTATGTCACCTTTATAGTACAGTACTGCAGGTGAATCATCAAAGTCTATTAATTTATTTGGATAGTTATCATCGCCATATACTGACATACATATTTTATAATTATCCATCTTTTCTTTTATACTGTCAATTTCTTTTTTATTCCAAGTATTTTTTAATGTATTATAACTTTTATTATTGTCTGTAAAAATATTATTTACATAGTACCATATTTCATACGTATTTTTAAATCTTTTTAAAAAATCTATTTTTTCTTTATGACCTATTTTAGCCATACTGTACCAAATATCAAAATCATTCATTAAATACATCTCCTATACTAATATTTGCTTATATTTCATTAAAAGCTTTTCTGTACTGCCATGATTCCATAATATCATCCTCAGTTATTTTTTTCCGGCCATCTAAATCTGCTATAGTTCTAGACACTTTTAAAATCCTGCTGAGTGCACGAGAACTTATATGAAATTTAGTATATATTCTTTCAATTAATTCCATACTTCTACTGTCAAGCTCGCAGTGCTTATTAATTAATGATTGATTCATCTGTGCATTACAATAAAACTTTTCTTTAATAAATCTTTCTTTTTGAATGTTTCTAGCATCTTCAATTCTTTTTCTTACTTCAAGTGAAGTCTCCCCTATATTTTCTTTTTTGTATTTACTAATAGGTACATAATTCACATATGTAAAAATATCGATTCTATCTAATAATGGACCTGACAGTTTATGAATATATTTTTTTCTTTCATAGTCTGAACAGGTGCAAGGCTTGATATTTGTACCATAATAGCCGCATGGACATGGATTGCAGGTTCCAACGAGCATGAAGCTTGCAGGATAATTAACAGTACCATTAGCTCGTGAAATTTTAATTTGTTTATCTTCAATAGGCTGTCTTAATACTTCCAAAACATTTTTCTTAAATTCTAATATCTCATCTAAAAATAATACACCATTATGAGCTAATGATATCTCGCCCGGAAGCAGGCTCCTTCCTCCGCCTACAATAGCAATACTCGAACTTGTATGATGAGGATTTCTGAATGGTCTCTCATAAATTAATCCATCTATTGTATCAACAATGCCTGTCACACTATATATTTTAGTAACTTCAAGTGCTTCTTCATAATTTAATCTTGGTAATATTGTTGGTATTCTTTTAGCAATCATTGTTTTTCCTGAACCTGGAGGACCAGAAAGAATTATATTATGTCCACCTGCTGCTGCAACCTCAACAGCTCTCTTACAGCTTTCCTGACCTATTATATCTACAAAATCAAAATTACTGCAATTAAAAAAATTTTGATTTGACATATTTTCATACTTATAAGGTAGTAAATCTAAATTTAAAAGGAATGCTGCTACCTGTTTTAAATTTTCAAATGGAAATATATTTGTTCCTTCCACAACAGCACATTCATTCATATTCTGCATAGGAACTATGAAATTATTGATTTCATTATTTTTTCCTTCAATTACTATAGGCAGTGCTCCGCTTACTCTTCTTATTTCTCCTGACAATGATAATTCTCCAATAAATAAATAATTATTTTTTAAATCATAAGCTATTTGACCTGTAGCTGCTAATATACCTATTGCAATAGGCAAATCAAACTGAGCTCCTACCTTTTTAATACTTGCAGGAGCCAAATTCACAGTAATTCTGCAAATAGGAAATTCAAAACCTGAATTTATAATAGCAGAACGAACCCTTTCCTTTGATTCTTTCACTGCTGTATCACCAAGACCAACTATATTAAAACAAGGAAGACCTCTAGTTATATCAACTTCCACAGAAACTATGACTCCTTTAATTCCTGTATGTGTTGCAGTAATAATATTTACTGACATAAAACCACCTCTAAATAAAAATTATTACCAATTATTTTTATTATAATCACAAAAGTTTATAACAATTTGATTTCAATTCTTGCAATTTTTTCTGTTTATTTTGAATGTAAAAAAAACGATGCCGCAAAAGACATCGTTTTAGATTTTAATTTAATCATAGACAAACATTATGTAATATTAAATTATATTATTTATTATAAACTAGTAGTATTATATGCCTCTTCACCATGTAATGAAACATCTAATCCTGCTTTTTCGCTTTCTTCATCAGTTCTAATCTTCATAAATAATCCCATCACTTTTAATATTATAAATGTTACTAGTGCTGCATATAATGCACAAGATAAAGCAGCAATCAAATGAACTACTAGAAGCCAAGGATTTCCATAAAGCAATCCATTCCTGCCAGCAGCATTTACTGCTGTAGTTGCAAATAATCCTGTTCCTATTGCACCACAAAAACCTGAAATGCCATGACAACCAAATGCATCTAAAGTATCATCATACCCAAGTTTTACCTTCATATAACTTATAGCACAGAAGCTGGCGATACCTGCAACTAGTCCAATAACTATTGCAGCCATAGGAGTTACAAAACCACATCCTTGAGTAATAGCAACTAGTCCTGAAACAGCTCCGCTGATAGCTCCGAGTACTGTTGGTTTTTTATTCAAAATCCATTCACAGCAAGACCAAGAAATAGCTCCTGCTGCAGCTGCAGTATTAGTTGTAAGAAAAGCATTTACTGCTGTAGTATTCATCGATAAAGCACTACCTGCATTAAAACCAAACCATCCAAACCAAAGAATACCTCCACCTAAAACTGCCATAGGAATATTGTGAGGTTCAGGAGTGGTTCTTTTCCTTTTTCCTAAAACCAAAGCTGTAATAAGGCCTGAGACACCTGAATTTATTTCAACTACATTTCCTCCAGCAAAATCTTGAACACCTAGATTATGAAGCCATCCTGAACTACTCCATACCCAATGTGCTATAGGATCATAGACAAGTGTGCTCCATAAAAGTGCAAAAACAATGAATGCTGAAAATCTCATTCTTTCTGCAAAAGAACCTGAAACAACAGCTATAGTTATTACTGCAAACATCATCTGAAATACTACAAATAATAAGTGCGGAATAGTAGGTGCATATGAATTTGATTCAAAACCTACATTTCTTAAAAATGCCCAATTTAAATTTCCTATTATACCATTTACATTAGGTCCAAATGATAGTGAATATCCTATAACTATCCATTGAATTGAAATAATTGCTAAAGCTGCATAACTATGCATTGTTGTGCTCAAAACATTTTTACTTTTTACAAGCCCCCCATAGAATAATGCAAGCCCAGGTATCATTAACATAACCAGTGCAGCAGAAAAAATCATAAATGCCATATCCCCAGTGTTGAAGTTGCTCATTTATTTACCCCCTATAATATAATTATTTTTACGCATATGATAATTTTACTAACGAAAAAAAATAGTGTCAACGCTTTTACTTTAGATTTACGACATTGACAATTTAGTCCTATATTTTTTACTGCTATTTAACACTTTGTCAAAATACATATTATGTTTTTGATATATTTATAATTTAAAATATTTTCCATATTGTAAATTACATTTCTAATTATCATTTTGATAAATTTTTGATAAACAATACAATCATTAAAATTTTCATTATTTCAAAATCAAAAAATCCAATAGATATAATATCTACTGGATTAATTCATTTTGTTTCTTTTAATTTCTTAATTATGTAGGGCTTTTATATTCATTGAAAATTTCATTTTAAAATGACAATAAATCAATTTTAAATTATATAATATGTAATTAAGTGAATCTATCTTACTTTAGTATTATTAAATGAATAATCATAGATTTCATGAAATTTTATTGCCTCAAATCTAAAATACACTCCGCCATCATAATAAAAGTCTTTTTCAGGTATATCTCCTTCAATTTTATAGACATAATATCTCAACCTATATTTTTTTATTACTTTAGTATTAAATTCTGATAATCCATCTAAATTTTCAGAACTAATAATGAATTTTTCATAATACTCTGAATCAAATAATCTTATTCTCCATATGGAAGATAAACTTACATCATACACTACATCAATTAAGTATTTTTTATGCAACTTTTTCATTAACCTTTTTCTCATTAAGTAATACCCCTTTTATAATATTTACAAAATACTTTATTATGTTTACATATATTACTTATCTATGTAATATTTATTTTTCTAGAAATATCCTTATCTATACTATTTATTATAGCTTGCTTTGTTAAATCTCTTATGTAGTTATAATAATTCCAAAAACTCTCCTTATTAAAGGCTGATTCTTCATGAATGTAATATATGAAACTACCTTCAATTAAATCAGTTAAATATCAATTTTATTGACCATTAAAATATATATTAGCAAGTTTATGAAAATTATCTATTATATCGCAAAATTGTTCAACACCACTGCAACTGTATTCTTTCTCATTGTAGCTAATTTGTACATTTACCTCTTTGCCTTTATGAAATATTATTCTGTATCCTAAATGTTCAAAGTCAATATATGCTAACAACGAACTGGTTACATTACTTAACTCAATAAACCATTTATATATAGACTCGGATTCTCTAAATAGTTCACTCATATATCTTGTAGCAGCCATAAATGAAATTCCAATTGTATCAGGGTTATCTTCTTCTACATGTTCATTGTAAAATATATATCCAATACTCGCTTTTTTATGTATCTTAATCTGTTTTTGAATTTCTTCATCAGAATGATAGCTCTTAAGGTAGTCCAAAATATATTTATCGAATTCAAATCTACCAATGTATCCTATATCATTCATTGAACCATTGTCATTAATATAATTTATTAGCTTATCTTTGTTTTCTTTTTTTATAACCAGTTTAAACCAAAAATTGTAACTCATATTGACTCCTTAATATAATGATTAATTACTTTAAAATTACCGCGTAATTTCCTATATTCTTAATCTCTGGAAAGTAATCAGAAGAGGACTATCGCTATCACAGCAGTAAACATGGGTTACCCTACAAGGATTTGCCCCTTGCAAGAAGCACCAAGCTTTGCTTGGCAATCTAAAGTCCTAGCTTGCCGAAGTACCCCAATTTAATAAAGGTCTATATAGCTCTTATATTGTATCTGTTAAATTTCGGCTCAGTTAGGCTGGATCATTTGTATGAAGTATCAGTGGAACTGATATGGTGTTGTTATGTGAAGTTCTACAAACTCTACACTATTTTTATAATTGCTTTTCCTTTATTCCTGAATTCTTTAACTTATTCTCGAACCATAATAAATCTTCTTCTATTAATAATTCTTCTTTCGGTATTGGAATAAATTTTCCAAATTCATCAAATAATAAATAATAACTTTTCCCATTAAATACTTGAGAATAAAAATTCCACTTTACCTTTGATTCAGTTAAATCTCCTATAAGCTGTATATTCTCTTCATTTAATAAAATAAATAAGTTATCATAATATTTTTTTCTTCTTTTAATATTTGAAATAACTGCATAATAGTAAAAATAAAATGTAAATAATAAATAGATAGCACAAATTGATATTATAATTGCTGCTAAGACAATAAATTCTGAATAAAAATATATTAATAAAGCTATAATAATCAATACAAAATTTACAATGATATCTTTAGTATGCTTTTTAAAGAAATAGTCTTTCCAATATTTTATAATGGTTTCAGTTGAACACTTAATACTTATATTTTTTTCAATAGACAATTTAGTTCTCTCCTTATAATTAGTTTAACTTTGTAAAATCATTAAAGTAAAACCTTATTTGTTTTTCCCTTATCCTTCATTGTCATAATAAATCAGCAATTGAACTATATCATTCTGCCCTTCCTCTTGTGCTAATGTTTTAGCATCTATATTTTTTGAATTTTCATAATGAAAATATGAATAATTTGTTAAGTATGAGAAATAGATAATTAATTTCTCCTTTCAAAGAGATTTTTTACTACACCATAAATAAATATTCTTGATGAATATTTAGCAAGTTACTTTTTCTGTTAACAACTTCAAAGATATAACTAGAAAATCTAATGTTGATGATCTATACTATCTTTAATTTCTGATTCTGCTAGGCTTAGAAAGTTCTTTTATTAGCTTCACAGCATCATCATAACTCTCCAATAAACCAGATTTCAGAAATATATTCACAGTCATTGTCTATAATTTCTTCCCTATAGCCCCTTGAACTTAATCCAGTAGGTATAGCTATTCCTAATTTACTTAATACATCTCTATTGGAAGGTAATAAAATCCATTTCTGATATTCACTATTTCTTTCAAAAAAACTGTTAAAATAATTTTCTCCGTAAAATATTATAATTTGAGAATTCCATAAATCAGGGAGTTGTATACATGTCACAACCCTTGTTTTAATATCAAGTTTAGGTTTAATGTCAATAAGATGTTTTACCCTACTTAAAAGTGTTTGGATACAAATTTTTCTAACAAATTGCGGGGTTTTTGATAAATCTATAAATTCTTGTGCAACTGGTATGTGAGAATGGTAATATCCTTTATTGAGATTCATTTGAGGAAAATTTTCTGTAAATTCATTAATAGATTTAATCATTGAACTACACTTATGTTTTACTCCACGAACTTTCTTTTTATTGGGATTTTTTAAATTCATAATTCTCATATAACCCTCACTTCATTACGCGTTCAACTTTTATATCATTCTTACTATTTAAGTCTTTTGCATAAATAACAATATCAGAATTAATTAATTCAATTGTTACCTCCACTTTGATCTTTCCTGCAGGCATCAATTTTAATATATTTATTCTAAATTCACCTAAAAAACTGTCATAGTTTAGGTCTTCACTTACTCCTTGATATAACTTAAGAGCTATTTGTTTCTGATTGTCTTCAGTTGTAGAAAATGTATATGATTTTTTACATGGTAATTTTGTACTTTTGTTAATAAATGGTGCTAACTTTTCTCCAGCAATACCTATGCCTATATCTTGATTTACAATATTATTACTTTAGGACACACTTGTTTCTTTTCTTTTTCTAAAGCTGCACTCATTTTTTCCGTTAAAGTCCAGCATTGTCCATATTTATAAAACCCTCTACTATTGTCATTCATAATCTTTTTAAAATTCTCATATGTATAGCCTGGTTTAAGATCAACACTGCAATTATACAGGTTGTCAAATTTATATACCGTTGTTTTATACTCTAATAATATCAAATTAACAACTTTATCACAATTTTTACAATAGAGTATAGCACTTATTCCATCTACACCATTTTTTACTTCATTATGCCTTAGGGACAAAGAGAATTTAACAATTCCTTTGTCCCTATCATTTCTAAATCCATATAAACCGCTAGTAGTAAACTTGTACTTACATTCATTGCATTGAAAGTTCGTTTCTATTGTTCCCATCTACAAAATTCCCCTTATCTAAATAGTCCTTTATATCAAATTTAATATTGTTATTTTAATAGATAATTATAAATGGATTACCAAGAAGTGGTGAAAATATTGGTTTTGTAAGTAAAATGACATTTTAACTTCCAGATGGTACAGTGTAACATGTATTATATATTGAAGGAAAGTTTTTAGAAAAGGCAACTATTACCTCAAACATTTCGTTTGGTATTTCAAAAGTTAAAGACTTTCCATTAGAAATTGTTCCAACTAGTTTAAAGTGCTTCTTATTTACTTGTATCACCTTATCACTAACCGACAAATCATTTGTTTCAATATAAATAAATATTCTTACTGCACATGAAACAATTGCTTTTTTTCTGTTAATTGTTAATTTGAATTTTTATACTTTTTACGTATTTCATCTTAGTTTATCTATTTTTTATGCCAAACTAAGCAGAAATTTTTTGTTAAGAAAAATTACTATTATCCATGCAATTGTTATTTTCAATTTTATATATATGAAAAGGTTTATCTGTTCCATCATCATATTCTGCAGACGCTTCTAATCCAAATCTCGCAATCTCCTCTGCAGTATAATTTAGCTCATACGCTACATTCATAGCTCCAAGTGCAAACATATAACCCGATCCATATGCTGAGTATTTTGTATATTCCTCAACATACCTATAACTATCCACTCCAAAAATCCCATGTTGATTTGCAATAAGATATTCCATTCTTGATGATTCGTATGAATCATCCTCATCTTCATTAGGATTCAAATAATATTTTTCTTTTAATTTGCTATGTATGTCACATGCCATAATAAATATATTATCTACTGAATTTAATGTAGGCAGTTCATTAAGATTTTTAAAATAATCTCTAAGAATATATCCAA
>JAUZPN010000190.1 GCA_030705885.1 Bacillota bacterium
AATACTATCAATATCTTGTTACAAAAACATACCCTTTAAAAGGTTTATTAAAAATTGAAAACAATAAATAAATATAACAACATTAGTATAAAATATACTATCCCTTCTTTTTAAAATGTCCTTGACAAAGGGTACACTTTACTATACACCTAAAAGATTCTGTTCAAAAGTAAATAAAGCATCATTTATCTCATAAATATTGTAATTTTTATTCTCAATAAAATACTCAATAATGATGTCAAATTTACTGCTATGAGAAAGAGCAAAACCAGCTTTTAGCAATAAATCTTTGGTTTCATCAAGGTTTAACTTTAGTGCAATAGCAAAAGCGATAACAGTAGATTTACTTGGTCTATAATTTATATCATTACGAATTTTAGAAAAAAGTTTTCTGTCTATATTTGCTTTTTTATAGGTTTCTGCATCTGTCATACCTTTATCTTCTATCAAACGCATCAGCATTTGCGAGAAAGTTTCATCCATATGCTTTATTACATCATCAAGGCTTCGTTTGCATTTTCTTGAAGATACAGGTACTTCCTCTGAAAAATCTTTAAAATAATCCAAGTGACTTTCATTAAGCTCATATTCTTCTTCAAATTTATCATTACAATTAATGGGATGTTCTTCTATATATCTATCATCAATATATTGCTTAATAGATGACGATAATTTTTCTGACAAAACAAATGATGCTTTATCATATACAACAAGAAAAACAGTCATTTCATTGGTTAACAGAAAGTCTCCAATAACCGAAATTGCAATTTTTAATGATATATCATTTGGATATCCAAATGTATTTGAGGATATTAGCGGAAAAGCGACACTCTCCAGTTTATAATCTTTTGCAAGTGCAAATGAATTCTTATAGCAATCAGTCAGTAGTTTTTCCTCATTACTTTCACCTCCATACCAAATAGGAACAACAGTATGGATTATATATTTAACTGGAAGGTTGTACCCTTTTATTATTTTTGCTTGACCAACTTGGCATCCTTCAAGTATATGACACTCTTCAAGAAGCTTTGACACTGAAGCATGATACTGACTTCTATCAACCCCACCACCAAGCAAAGATGGGTTTACTGCATTAACAATTGCATCAGCCTTAACTTTAATTATATCATTGCTAATTATTTTAAGCGGCATAGAAAAACTCCTTCTATAAAATTTTTAACATTATATTTTCTCTTAACAATACACTATTTTTATATATAAATATCCCCTATCATATAAAGTGATGCTTTTCCGCTTACTTCAACTCTATCTCTAGCTATTTTGCAATATAATGTTCCACCGCGTTCAGATAATTGTCTAGATATCATAACATCTTTATTTAGTCTCTTTGACCAAAATGGTATCAAATTGCTAAAAGCTGAACCTGTTACAGGATCTTCATTTACACCAAACTTTGGATAAAAGCAGCGGCAGACAAAATCAACATCAGTTCCTTTGGCTGTAACAATAACTCCTGAACCTTTTTCCAGTTTTATCATTTTAGAAAAGTCTGGAGATAAATCTTTTACCTGTTTTTCTGTTTCTAATACTACAAACAAATCTCTTGATAAATATATTTCAACGGGTTCAACACCAATTGTTTGTGTAATTATTTCTTTTGATAATTCTACTTTTTTTGGTTCTCTTAGAGGAAGATCCATATCATATAAATCACCTCTTCGCTTAACATTAAGTACTCCACTAGCAGTATTAAATATCATGTTTTGAATTCCAATATCAATATAGTTTGAAATAACATAAGATGTCGCTAATGTAGCATGTCCACATAAATCTATTTCTGATTTTGGAGTGAACCACCTTAAATCATAATTATCACCATTTTTAACCGCGAAAGCTGTTTCCGATAAATTATTTTCAGCAGCAATATTTTGCATTGTACTATCACTTATCCATTCATTTAAAATACAAATACCTGCAGGATTTCCCTTAAATATTTCATCTGTAAAAGCATTAACAACATAATACTTCACATGAATCATTCCCTTCTTACTTTTCAACCTTTTATTTGTTGTAACATGTTTATTTTTTGAAACATAAGCAATCCGAATATAATCATAGCACCTCCTGCAAAAGTAGCTAGAGTAGGTGTTTCACCAATTATTAAAAACCCCATTAAAGCAGCTATAAATGGTGTGACAAACATAAAATTTGTAACATCACTTGTTTTTATAGCAATAGAAAGTGCTTTAGCCCAAAACATATAAGCCAAGGCACTTGGAAAAATCCCCATAAAAATAATCACAAATAATTGATAATTCACCACATGTTTCAACTGTTTTGCTGCACTTGGAAGATAAATTAGAAGAAATAATGTTCCAGCAAAAATGTTATAAGCTGTTGATTGTATAGCTGAATATTTTTTTACGTAATATCTCTGAAATAAATTATATATACTAATGCATATACTAGCTATAAACATCCAAAATACTCCTCCATTTACAGAAAAAATACCATCCCACAAAGCTAAGATTAAAATTCCGCCAAATTCAACTGCAATTGCAATCCATCCCATGGTTTTTATTTTTTCTTTGAAAACAACACTTGCAAACAATGCAGTAAAAACTGGTGCAGATGCAATGATTACACTTCCTGTCGCTGATGTTAAAGATTGCGATGCCTTATTGAAAGTAATCATATAAAATGTAAATCCTAAAGCTCCTGAAAATAAAAATTTTGGAATATCTTTTCGTTTAGGAAGTCCTATTCTCTTATAAAATCCAATAACTAAAAAAAATATAGAAGCAACTACATATCTAAGAACTCCAACTGATTCTGGTTTAAAATAAATAAGTGCAATTTTTGTAGATACAAAAGCAGATGCCCATAGCAAAACTGTTCCTAAGGCATATATCTGCGATTTTTTTTGATTTTTTAAAGTGTTCATTTTTTTATTGAATTCTCCTTTATAAAGCAGAAATTTTTTAAGTCAAAAATTTTATAGTTTTAGAAATCTCTTGTATATTATTCTTATCTGCCCATAGAATAAAATAATAATAGGTTTCATTATTAATTTTTATAGGCTTTGGATATTTAACTATTAGTTCTGCCTGATTTTTAAATTCCTTATTTTGATCATTTGAAGGAATTATTAATCTTGCTTCTTGACCTTGTATGGTTTCATTTGTTATTCTAGGATTACTTCCATAAGGTTTTAATAAATGATTAATTTCATCCTTTACTACTTCATCTATTTTTGTATTTTCTCCAGTTGAAGCAGAAATCTGAAAAAAGCCATTTTTTCCTTCATATCTTTCAGTATATTGAGGATTTAATTTCCAATCCTTATTATATTGTAATAAGACATTATATGTTTTATTTTCATATAGTTTTGTATTTTGCTGTCTTTGCAAATTTGGTGATGCTATTATTTTAAAACCTAAAAAGCAAGTCATAATAATAAACATACTGAATAATAAAGTAATTTTTTTCATGAACATTCCTCCAATTGTATACTATGTTCGGTAACAAAGGTTCTACTAAATTTTTAAAAGAAGCTTCTCTCCGCTATCATTTATAAATTAAGTGGAACTAAATGTGACAAACAAAGTATAATTCATTTATAATTAATTTAAATTTAAAAATTTTACTTTTACCTTGTTTAGTATATCTCTATTTTGATTTAACAATTCATATTAATAACCATTTTTCGATTTTTAAATTTTAAGAATTAAATCTGTATCCAGTTCCCCAAATAGTTTCTATGTATTCAGGATTTGTTTGATCTTTTTCTATCTTTTTTCTTATTTTCTGTATATGAACTGCTACAGTGGCTGTATCACCATAATAATCTTCTCCCCATATTGAGTCAAATAATTGCTCCTTAGTAAACACTATATTAGGATTTGATGCAAGAAATACTAAAAGTTCATATTCTTTTGTTGTAAAAATAACTTCTTTTCCTCTCACAAAAACTTTATGTGAATCAGTTCTAATTTCTAAGCTTTTATGAGTTATTATTTCGTAAGCGGACTTTTTACCTGATAATCTTTCATATCTAATAATATGAGCTTTTACTCTTGCTGCTAGCTCTGCAGGACTAAATGGCTTTGTTAAATAATCATCAGCACCAAATCCCAATCCACGTATTTTATCTATATCTTCATTTTTAGCAGATACTATTATAATCGGTATTTCTAATTTATCTCTAATTTCCTTTACTATATCATAACCACTCTTACCAGGAAGCATTAGATCAACAATTATAACATCATAAATGCCTAATAGGGCATTTTTAATACCTGTATTTCCATCTCGGGCTATTTCTGCAGTATATCCATTAAGCTCCAGATAATCTTTTTCAAGTTCAGCAATATTATTATCATCTTCAATAATTAAAATTTGTTTCATAGTTATGTTCATTCCTTTCTCTAAAGAAACAAAAATGATGAAAGCATTTCTTTCAACCTTTTTCCGCTCCAATCATTTATTATAATTTTTCAATCATCTCAATTAGCATACATAAAAAGTAATTCTGCAATTATAAATTTGCAATAGGAAGTGTAAGAGTAAATATACTGCCTTCATTTATTTTACTGGAAACAGATATATTTCCACCATGAGACTCCAGCATTTCCTTTGAAATAGCTAAACCAAGTCCTGTACTCATTAAGTCCTTTGTTCTTTCTGTATCTATCCTATAAAATCTATCAAATATATACGGCAGCTTATCATGTGGTATTCCAGGACCATTATCTGCAATATCTATTTTAATAAAATTATTTTCTGAATAAATTGTTACATCTATAATTAACTTTTCACTATTTGCATACTTAACTGCATTGCCAATAACATTTCTAATAGCTTGATATATTCTTTTTGTATCTACATTAACCATTAATGATTCACTTATATTATTATTCAATTTTAAAATAATCCCCTGTTCTCCAAGCATAAATTTAAATTCTTCCATCATGTCAGTAATAAATGGAACTAAATCAATTTTCTCAAACTTAAACTCAAGTTTTTGCATATCAAGTTTTGAAAATAAAAACAGGTCATCAATTAGATTATTCATA
>JAUZPN010000191.1 GCA_030705885.1 Bacillota bacterium
AATCGTGGATGATTAATTTATAAATGATAGCAGAGAGAAACTTCTTTTAGAAATTTAGTGGAACTTTGTAGCTGAGGATAGTATAATTAATAGTATACATTTTAAAAATTATCTAATAAGGCACTAGGGAGGAATTTGTAAATGTCTAAAGGAAAAAAAAGAACAGGTATTATTGTAATTTGTTTGGCAGCAGTAGTAGCAGTAGGAGTAGGTTATTTTATAAAAACTAACAGTAATTCTAAGTTTTCATTATCGAATATAACTGTTGTTAAAAAAAATCCTAATAGTTCGAATAAAGTACCTAAAGAAAAAGCATTTGATTTGTATAGTAAAGTAAAAATTGGTACAACAAAAGATGAAGTTGACTCTCTTTTAAATGTAAAACCAGTTGAGGAACCTAATGCTAGTGTTGTTGGACAAGCTTTTAATTACAAAGATGCCAACACGGGTTTTGGTGTTACTGTAGTTTATAATAAAGATAATAAAGCTTTTTCTAAAACTCTGATATGTAACTCTATTTCTGATACAGCACATTTTTGTACAAAATCATTTAACAAAAGACAAGCTTCAAAAATTACTGGTGTAATGAGTCATAAAGATGTTATTAAACTATTAGGCGAAGATGGGGTAGAACGTTGTAATTTAGCAGATGATACTGATCTAAGTACTGTTGCGAATATTTATTGCTGGGTAAACAAAGGTGGAAGTTATATAGAGGTAGTGTTTGATGATCAGGATAAAGTTGAAACAGCAATGTTTATTAATAAATAATAATTAAAATAAAATAAAAATCAGATAAAAACGGCTAGTATATTATCAAGATGATACTAGCTCTTTTTATCCTAATAAACAGGAGGGGAAAATATGAATGAACCATTTGTGGAAAATAAAACAAAAAAGCTAAATGTTTTTAAAATATCAATAATTATATTTTCTTCAATACTTATATTATCTTTAATATCCTTAGGCTTGTATATACATTATATATATTATAATCAAATAGTAAGTGTAAAAAATATTTCTGAAAGAGTTACTGTTAATGATAAAGTTGTTTTACCAAAAACAATCGAAGCACATTTAAGAAACGGAAAAAAAATAGGTGCTTTGGTAAAGTGGCAAACAGATAAAATAGATACAAGCAGCAAGAAAAAGATGAATGTAATTGGAACTGTTAAGGGATATGATAATTTTGCTGTTTTATCTGTTGATGTGTATAGATCTGTTGTTTCTATTAATCAGTTAAATAGGGTAATAATTCAAAATGATAAGTTAGATGTATCACAATTACCGACATCGTTAGAGACAAAATATAATGATGATATAGTGATTAAAGAGAATGTAAAATGGGATTTATCAAATTTTGATACAAGTAAATTAGGGGAATATAATATTAAGGGAAAAATTGATAGTGATGATGATCCAGATACAAAAATTCAAGCTATATATGATATCACAATAATATCAAAAAAGGAAGCTTTTAATGAAATATTAGTTAAAAATAAATTATCAGATAAACCATTAGTAATAAATGCAATGCAGCTTGTAGAAGATAAAGTACCAGACAAGTTCATATATAATTTATTTAATATGAATATAAAAATTGAGTTTACTTCTGATAAAATTGAAAGTGATAATGAATATAATCCTTCAGGTTTAGCTTCAGGAGTTTTTATTCCAGAAGAACATAAAATACAAATTTGTTATGATCAGGATGAACAGTACGGATTAGGTGAAACATTACTGCATGAAATAGGACATACGGTAGATTTTACATATACACAAAATGGCTTTAAGTGTAGTATTGCTGATGGAAATGATAAGTTTATGAATATTTATAAAAGTGAAGCTTCAAATTTGTTTAATCCTTCAAATTTTTATGGGGTGAGTCAAAGTGACCTGGATTATTACGTAAAACAGCCTGAGGAATACTTTGCAGAATGCTTTAGTTTGTATTATTTTAACGAGGATACTAAGAAAATTCTAAAGGAAAAAGCACCTCAAACTTACGATTATATTCAAAGCATATTATAGAATAAATATCAAAGTAAAAAGGGAGATAAAACATCTTCCCTTTTTATGATTTAAATATAATATTTATATTTATTTTTATTCTATAATAGGTATAATAAATATATACACTAAATTTATTACATTCTATCCTCATAGCAATTTTAGAACTATATATTTATATTCTGATTTATATATCGCAGAACTTATAGAAACCCTGCTGTTAATTATAAGATATATACATTGACAACATTTTCAGTCAGTAATATAATTTATCTATCGTATAAGTAAAATAATGTAAAATAAATTAACAGTAAATTTTTAAGAATTAATATAAAAACTAAATACTATCTAAATACTAATGTATGCTTTCCTCATCACATTTAGTTCAGCTTAATTAGTGAATAACAGCATTGTTAAGCTTTTTTCAGAAATTTATTGGAATTTTATGGATGAGGATAATATAATCTAAAAAAAGAAGGTGAATAGTTTATGTGTAAAATAAAATTACTTCATTGTGCTGATATTCATATTGGAGCAGAGCTTTCATATATTGGAAACAAATCAAAACAACGTCGTGAAGAAATACTTATGACTTTTGATAAAATTGTTTCAATTTGCGGAGAAGAAAATATACAATTGCTGCTTATAGCAGGAGATTTATTTCAAAGTTCCAATATGGACAAGGATATTGTAAGTTCTGTTAAAAAATCTTTAAAAAAAATACCTAATACTATAGTTGCTATTGCACCTGGAAACCATGACTATATTTCAATTGATTCTTTTTACCTTGATGAGGATTGGCCCGAAAATGTACACATTTTCAAATCAGAATTAGAGTTTATTGAGTTCAAAGAACTTGGATTAAGGCTATGGGGAGCTGGATTTACTAGTTCTTATATTACAAGTTCCATGTTATCATCAGCAGAGTCTATAAATAATTTTCAAGATAATATGGTAAATATATGTATTATTCACGGAGATTTAATTTCAGAAAACCAGACAAGTAATTATAATCCTATATCAGTTTCTCAGCTTAAAAGCAGTGGTATGGATTATGTTGCTCTTGGTCACATTCATAAAAGAACTGAAATTTTAAAAGCAGGAAACACATATTATGCTTATAGTGGATGTTGTGAAGGTGAAGGTTTTGACGAACTTGGAGAAAAGGGAGTAATAATGGGGACGGTTATGAAGACCATGTGCAGTTTAGAGTTTTGTCCTATTTGCAAACGTATGAATTTGGAACTTAGAGTTGATATAAGCGGAACAAATACTAATAATGAAGCTGCTGAGATAGTTCTAAATGCAATAAAGAACTACGAGAAATCACTACATACCAAAAGTGAGATGCTTAAGCAAGTTCAGCAAACATCAAGTGAATCTATACCTGTTATAGAACCTTTGCAATACTCTAAACACTTATACAAAATAATATTAGAAGGTGCTTTAGATGCAAACTTTAAGCTAGATTGCCAAGCTATAGCAGCAAGATTGGAAAGTGAAGTTTTCTTTATTAAGATTAATGATGAAACTCATATTGAAATAGATATGGACTCTTTAACTAAGGAATCATCTCTAAAAGGTATTTTTGCCAGAAAGATGATGGATAAGATTAATAAAAGTATTAATATTGGAAATAATACTGATGCAAATAAGTACAGAAAAGCACTGTATATTGGACTAAAAGCTTTTGAGCGAGATATTATTTAATATGGAAAATTAGTTTTTGCCATTATTTATTCTATACTTTCTTCGGACACATTTAGAAATTTAGTGGAGCTTTGTGACCACGCATAGTATATTAAAGTAAGATGGAGAGGTAATTATGAAAATCAGGAAAATAGAAATTGGAAGTTTTGGGAAATTTGCAAATTATAAAATTAATTTTAATGATGGCATTAATATTGTTTATGGTAATAATGAAGATGGCAAAAGTACCATAATGGCTTTTATTAAAATGATGTTTTATGGTGCCGCAGGTAAAAGTCTAGATTTATCTAAAAATATAAGGAGAAAATATGCTCCATGGAATGGCGATAAAATGTCTGGGTTTATAGAGTTTGAGCATAATGGAGTAGATTATCGTGTAGAAAAAATATTTGGGGCCTCAAATTTATCCGACAAGGTGAATTTGTGGAATATGGCTACAGGTGAAAAAGAGAAAATTTCAAGCGGAACAGATATTGGACAAAGGTTTTTTGGTATAGGTTCCGCAGCATTTGAGAAAAGTGTATTTATTGGACAAATTGGAAGCACTATAAGCAGTGATGGAGATAAAGATGATGAAATAACTCAAAAACTTTTAAATCTAGTTTCTACAGGTGATGAAAAAGTGTCACAAAAAAAAGTTATTGAAAGGCTGGAAACTGCAAAAAATGTCCTTAAAGCAAAAAGCGGAAAGACAGGTACTCTAGTTAATCTTAATAAAACTTTAGAAAATTTAAACATTGAACTTTTTGAAGCATTGGGAGATGAAAAAAAGAAAAGTGAGATGCAGCAGCAGTATGAGGAAACTGTTTTAGAAGAAGAAAAATTAAAGAATGATTATGAAATTAATAAGCTTCAGTACAATATTCAAGAAAAATTGGAAGAGATTCAGAAACTAGAATATTCAATTTCAAAAAAGAAGTATTTAGATAGTCTTGTTGATGAATATAATTCAAAAAAGCAGAAGCTTGTTCATGATGATATTTATCTTGATAGCAACTATGTTAAAAATTGTGAAGACCAGCTTTCTACTATACAAACATTAGAAAAAATTTATGAGGACTATGCCAAGAAATTAGAGTTTATTGAAATTGAAAATGAACAGCTAAAAAGCGAAAAACTAACTGAAGTTACTGAAGATTACTTGAAAAGTGTTAAAATTAAAGATAAAGAAAAAATTGAACTTCAAAATTCTATAGATGAACTTCAAAATATAATGAAAGAAACAAATGAATTTAATTTTGAAATGAATAAAGAACAGAA
>JAUZPN010000192.1 GCA_030705885.1 Bacillota bacterium
CTGAATATGAAACAATTACCCTCTTCATTTCAGGAACACTATTTTCCCCTGTTGCTCTTAAATATACTGGTTCTATATACAATAATGAGCTTTTTATAGGTATAATCATTGTATCACCATACACAATCTGTGAGCCATTTCCATTCCACAAAGATATTTCTTTTGAAATATTAGGATCTTGATTTATCTTTCGTTTAAATAACAGAGGGCTATCTGCTAAATTATCTGCTGGGAATCTATAAAGTATCATTTTACCATAATTATCATTATCCATTCTTGCACCAAACAAAGCAACCATATTCAACTTTGATTTCATATTAAAATATTGAAGTAAAACCGTTTCCTCTGTATCACTTCCAGTAAGCTTCATTGCTGCATAGGAAGGTTCGTTTGCAGCTTTTTCACTTTCTACTGTTTTCTGATTTTCAGAAACCTCCCACAAATCTTCACCATTATAAAATATACCTGGATCAGTTACATGATATTTGCCTAACATATTACATTGAATATTAAAAATATCCTGTGGATATCTAAAGTGCTGTTTTATTTCATCTGGAACTGCAGATACATCCTTAAATAAATTCGGGAAGATCTTTGAATAGCTTTTTATTATAGGATCATTTTTATCTGCAATATAAAAGTTTGTACTGCCATCAGAAGCATCAACTACTACTTTAACTGAATTTCGTATGTAGTTAACTCCAGTAGTTTCATCAACTTGAGAATAAGGATACTTATCTGATGTAGTATATGCATCAATAATCCAATATAATTTTCCATCTGCAATAATTACATATGGATCCTTATCATATGTAAGAAATGGTGCTATTTTTTGAACTCTATCCATTATATTTCTATTGATAAGAATTTTGCTGCTGCTAGTAATATCAGTTGAAAGAAGCATTTTTATATTTCTTTCTGAAATAGCAAAAAGTACTTTATTTAAGAGTGACATTTTTATTCCTGATTTTCCTTCATACTTATTAGATTTAAATCCTTGACCTTCAGGATAGTCACATTCGCCCATTTTTGTATCTACAATAGCATAATCATTAGTTTCTTCACCAAAGTATATCCTTGGATTTGTCAGCTTAATATCCGAAGTATTTACAGGTGGTATATCATTAATTACAAAATCTGGCTGACCTTGAGATGTAACTGCATTTACTTTACTCATAACGACACCATATCCATGGGTAAATACTAAATGTTTGTTTTGCCAAGTAGCTGCATTACCTTCTAAAGTATTAATGTTAACTTCTCTTGGTGCAATAAAGGTTTGTGCATATTTACCATTTATATTATACCTATCTACATCAATATCATTAAAATTATAATAATATTTAAAAACCTGAGTCTGCTTATAGTATTCTAGTGCAGGTTCAAAAGAATTAATTTTAATATTATCAATAGTATCTTTATTATCTTTAATATCAGTTTGTGAAAGATTATTTTGAATATTAAAATTATTACTTTCAACATTTTCTATATTAAATGCTTTTCTTGTAGCATCAATATTATATGTTATGTACTTCTGTTCAAGTGCTTTTTCATTAGATTTAACTATAAGGTTCTGTACCACCCCTGCGGATACAGCTTCTATTATAATTAGTACTATAATTGCAGAAACTGAGACAATTATAGGCTTCAACTTTGAAGCAATCACGCTAATAAAAATAACAATTGATGCTATTATACAAACTACAACTAAAATTTTGTAAAAAAGAAGAGTTACATTTATATCTGTGTATCCTGCACCAACAACTACTCCTCTTGGACTGTATACAAGTTCCAAAGCCTTTATTACATAACCTGCTGACATTACTAATAAAATTAAAGCAGAAATTACTGCCAGCTGCTTACCTGCAAATCTAGAAATATTGCTTTTAAAATTTTTAACTGTAGATTCTTCATTTGCAGTTTTTCTATTTCCTATCATATCCTTAGTATTAAATATAAAATATGTCACTAAAGTAATTACTATAAGAAGTACTAGTAAACTCATTAATGCACCATATATCGATTCTATAAGAGGCAATTTAAAAACAAAAAATGATATATCAAAATTAAATATTGGATCTTTAGCATTAAACGGTACTGCATTAGTAAACTGCAGAATTCTATACCAATATCCAATTGAAATACTGCTGGCTATTAACAATGATAATATAATATTTACAAAAAAAACTATTCTTTTTTCGATTTTTTTCTTATTACTGTTTATTTCAATAACATTCATCTTTTTAACTATATTTTTTCTTAAACTTATATAGTACAGCCAAATTGCAATAAAACATACTATAAATATAGGAACCAATAAAATAAAAACTGCCTTTAACTTAGTAAAATACACTGAAAGATATCCTACCTCTGAAAACCACTCAATATTAACTATAAAATTAATTATTCTATCAAAAAAGATTATAATTAATGCTATAACTCCTATTGCAAAAAATATTCCCTTCTTATTTTTCATATCATTACCCCTCACAATTAATTATTTCCTATTTTAAGAATTTTCCCAAGCTTAGTATTTTTAATTTCTATTGCACCTACTGGACAAAGCTCTTGACAGCAAAAACATCTTATGCAATTTTTCATATTCCAAGTAGGATTATATTTATCACCATTTCTCACCATAGTAATAACCTTTGGTTTTTCAGGACATACTTCCTCACATCTTTTGCATCCTATACATTTTCCTTTTGTAAGCACAGGACTTGGTGCTAAAAGACTTCTTAAAAAATTAGTTGCTCCTGGACTAATAAAATAAAAATTACCACCTTTTCTGACAAGCTTAAAATTCTTAGCTTTCATATTTTCAATACTTTCACCAAGAACTTCTATGTCCTTTGGCATAACTGCACCCCAATTGCTATCATAAACTTCTTTTAATGCAGGTGTATCAAGAGGATTATCATAGCCAATAAGCCTTACAGCTACTGAATCCACGGCACTTAAACTCTTTCCCATAATAAGTGTATCCATTTTATACGGATCGCCATTTCTTGGTCCATTGCCATCCATAGCAACAATACCATCTAATATAGCAAAACTTGTATTCACTAATGTGTTTAAGTCTAAAAGCATCTTGCAAAAATTGTTTGCATCAGGCATTCGAGTATGCCATGCTACTTTTCTAGGACCTGAAATACAGCCAAACTGATTTTTGATAGCACCAGTAAAATATGCCATTCCATGAGTTTTCAGCCTTGGCAGTGTAATAACAACATCAGCTTCATAAGGAGCTTTAGCTATATCCCAAGACTTACACAATAGTGAATTCTCTAATTTAACATGAACACACTCTTTAAAATCATCAAACTTAACACCATATTTTTCAGCTACTTTTATAAGTCCACCTCTTTCTGCTACTTTTCTTGAATCATCTACTCCTGGCGAATCTCCAAAAGTAATATCATTTGTATATTCTTTAACAATTCTAATTACTGCTTCAAAAACTGCAAAATGTGTTATTATATGAGATCCCGCATCTGCACCAGCTAAAAGATTAGGCTTTAATAAAACCCTGCTTCCTGCTGGAATAAGTTCTCTTAAGAATTTTTCTCCTCCAAGAAGCTGAAAGCCTTCTAATAATTTTTTTTCTATCAAATCTACATCGTAATCAGTACATTTTAATAATGCAACCTTTTCCATCTTATCACCCTCGCTTAACTTAATTATTATTGTCACTTTCAATTAAAATATTAAGTTCTTTATTATCTATTATATTTTTATTATGATGGTTTCTAACTAAATATAACACTCTTTCATCAACGTTATATTTTTTGAGTATACTATATCCCTTTTCTGGATGATTATAATATGTATCTATACACTTACTATTTCTAATATATCTTATTCTTCCTTTAGTAAATTTATTTAAAAGAACTAATATTGATTTTTCTATAACATTTAACTTTTTTTCAATTTTACCAATATCATGTAGTAATGCAGCTTTAACAATTATATCTGATTTAATATCACGAGTTTCCTGAAGCTTTTTTGCATAAACAGCTACATTAATAGAATGTTTCTGTTCATACACTGCAAGTTTATAAAATAACTGAAGTTCATTATAGTTTAAATATGTTTTCAAAAAAGCCTTATCATTCTCATCTATTTTAGCTGTTAATGCTGAGTAAAATTGCTTTACTCTATATAAAAACATTTCAGTACACCTCAAATCAATGATAAAAATTCTATTTTCTTTTTAGTATACCTTTGTTTTTTAATGATGCTTCATACATAATAATGGTAGCTGCTACTCCCACATTAAGTGAATCGCATTTTCCAAGCATAGGTATTGAAATACCAGAATAGTCTGTTTTATACCAAGTTTCGTCTATACCATATTTTTCACTTCCCATAACTATGGCAATTCTTCCATCATAGTTTAAGTCAAAATATGTTGTTTCAGCTCTAGTATCTGTTAATACTATATTAAATTTATTCTTATTAAGCCATTCTATAGTTTCATCATAATTACTGTCAATTATAGGAATACTAAAACATGCTCCCATACTGCTTCTTATAAATTTAGGATGATTTAGTCTGGTCTTTCTATTATTTATTATAATTGCATCAATACCTGTTGCATCTGCAGATCTAGTTACAGTACCGATATTTCCAGGTATTTCAAGGCCATCTAATATAATTACAATATTATTTTTTTGTAATGTAATATCATCAAAACTTTTATATGGAAAATAACACACAGCCATTAATCCTTGAGAGTTTTCTTTTTCACTTATACCAGTAAATACTCTGTTTGATACAACAAAAACTTCTTCTGCCATATCAATAAATTTATCAAGTAATGCTTGTGCTTCAATTGTATATATGTCTTCAATACATAC
>JAUZPN010000193.1 GCA_030705885.1 Bacillota bacterium
ATAGTTTTAATAACCTGCTTAATTAGTTTTATTTTAATGGCATTTTCTGATTTGGTGTTTCCTATTTTGGGTATTATGGATTATCCCTCTGGAATTATAATTATAACTATTGGAATGTATGGAATGTGGTATGCAATTAATAAACATAGGTTAATATCAATTTCACCTAAACTTGTATCAGAATATATATTTAAAGCTGCAAACGAACCAATTTTTATTTTAGGTGAAGATTTCCTTATAAGAAATTGTAATGAAGCTTTATTAAATATAACAGGTTATAAGTATAAAGACCTAGTGAAATGTCCATTTAATAAAATAATAAATTTTAGAAATTTTAATTTTAATACAATAATGAGTTTAGGAAATGCTGTAAATATTGAAGTTGAATTATGCAGAAAAGATAAAGAAATACTTGCCTGCGAATTATCATCAACAGTAATATATGATGAGTATAAGGATTTAATAGGAATAGTTATTTTATTACATGATGTTTCTCTTAGAAAAAATTTAGCAGAAATACAAAAAGAATATACTTTAAAATTAGAAGAGTCAAATATTATGCTTAAAAACCAGATTCAAGAAAGAATGCTTGCAGAAGAAAAAATACGTCATTTTATATATCATGATACTCTTACAGAAATTTCTAATAGAAAAAAGATGATGGAAGATATTAATATACTATTAAAAGATGAAAAGGAAAAATTTGCTATTTTTTTTATAGACTTAGATAAATTTAAAAGTGTTAATGATAATTATGGTCATAAAGCTGGAGATTTTGTTCTTAAAAATGCAGCAATAAGGTTAAAAGGTGCTGTTAGACCAATAGACACAATTGGTAGAATTGGTGGAGATGAATTTATAATAATACTAAGACAGCTAAAAAATGAAGTAGATATTCAAAGTATTGCAGTAAGGGTTTTGAAAGAGTTAAATACAGCTTTTATTTACAACAAAAATCAATTATTTATTGGAGGAAGTATAGGTATAAGTATATTCCCAGATCATGGAGTTAGTGCTGATATGCTCATTAGTAAGGCTGATTTAGCTATGTATGAAGTTAAAAATAAGGGCGGAGATGGATATGCTATATATAATGACATTATGAATGAGAATGTTATTAATAATTTAGAAATCAAGAAAAATATAAAGGATGCAATAAATAAAAATGAATTTATAACATATTATCAACCTATAATAGATTTAAAATCAATGAAAATTTTAAATGCAGAATCTCTTATAAGATGGAGAAGAGATGAAAAAATTATTTTGCCTGTAGAATTTATTCCAATTGCAAAGGAAATAGGTGAAATAGTGGAGATTGATAATTGGATGCTTGATAATGCCTGTTATCAGTGTAAAAAGTGGCAGGATTCAGGTGCAAAATACTTTGGTATATCTGTAAATACATCATATAAACAGCTTATTCAATTTAATTTTGTTAAGTCAGTAATGAATATATTAAATAAGTATTTATTAGAACCTAAATACTTAAATCTTGAAATTACTGAGGATGAAGCTATGGAGGATCCAGATGTAATAATAAAAATACTTTTAGAGCTAAAAGAACAAGGAATTAGAATTTCAATGGATGATTTTGGAACAGGATACTCTTCGCTTAGTTATATAAACAAACTTCCAGTTGATATAATTAAAATAGATAGATCACTTATAGTAAATTTAGGAAATGACTCTAAAAATTTAGTTATAATTAAAGCAATAATAGTAATGGCTCATAGTTTAAATATTAAAGTTGTTGCTGAAGGAATTGAAACAGAAAAAGAGTTCAATGCATTAAGCAAACTAGAATGTGATTTTATTCAAGGGTATTTAATCGGAAAACCACTAACTGCATCTGATTTTGAGGGCAATTTTATAGATATTTAATAAATATCTTAACTTATTAATAACAGTAAGGAACATAATAGATTTGTTTTGTATAAATCTATTATGTTCCTTTATGCTTGTATTATAATAATTTTGTTGTTTTGCTATTTTTTGAATAAGGGCTGTCAAAATTCTTTTCAGCATACTCAACTGCTTCTTCAAGCGTCATACCTGTAAAATAGGAAGCGTTGAGATATCTTCCGGATTTTTTGTCATCAACAAAAGCTCCTACAACAATTCCGGGGATAGCACTTTCAGGAGCGTTCGGAGCATGAGGCCCGCCTAAATCGGTTCTGCACCAGCCTGGGTCGGTAAGATTAATAATAACATCAGTACCTTCAACTGTTGAGCCGAGATCAATTGTAATTTTGTCAAGTGCTGCCTTACTTGAGGAATAGCCTGCCTGCTGAGGTTCAAGGCTAATACCACTTGTAGTGTTGAGAATACGCCCGAAGCCTCTTTCAATCATCTTTGGCATGAAGTGATAGCAAATCATAGCAGGAGCAATTGTATTGATTTTGAAGCTTTCTGTGTAGTCTGAAACAGGAGTTTTAAAATACTCGTTTCTATATGCAATCTGAAGTCCCGCATTATTCAGAACAATGTCTACTAGTGTTCCCTTAGCATCAATTTCTTCAAGCATAGCTTTTACTGAATCAAGGTCGGAAAGTTCAGCCGAAACGCTGTAAGCTTCAACACCAAGAGCCGTTACTTCTTCAAGCACCTTTACTGCATGCTCAGGTTTTCTGCTGTGTAAAATAAGGTTACAGCCCTGTTCAGCCATAAATTTTGCGGTAAGATATCCTATGCCTCGGCTTGCACCTGTGATTAATGCCCATCTTCCTTTTACATTTATCATTATAAATACCTCCTGAAAGCTGTTGATTATTTAGCATTTTCTGCTATATTTATATTATAAGACTTTAGGTGTACTCAAAGTCAATAGTTTTTATGGGAAAACTTGTACTTACTCAATACCTAAGGGTATATAAAAAATTAAGCACAACAAATAAAGTTTAAAAATCAGCAAATTTTAAGCCCTATTGTTGTGCTATTATTTCAGATAATTGGAACCAAATGTGACCGACGAAAGTAGAAATATAAAATTGAATATAATTTTGATTAGTTAGGGTGTTAGTATGGATATTAATAAAATAAGCTTTGAAAGTTTTAGGCAGGAAATAATAGAATGCTTTAAATTAAGAGATGATTTGGATAAGTTTCAATTAGTTCCAGATAAAATAAGTGAGGCATTTAAAAATTCTGATAAAAAACTTAAATGGGAAAAGATTGATAATTGGGAACCGTTTGATTGGGGTTTTGAAGATATTTCATATGAGGAATTTATTAAGATAATATTTAAAGGTAGCTGCATTAAGAAGGGTTCATTATATATTGTTACAGATGAATGCTTTTTGGATAAAGAGGCTTATTGCATTGACTATATTCATTTAGAAAAATTTATAAAAGTAGAATACTTTAATATTTATAAAATGGACTTTTTCCAGCCTCATGATATTATCTTCTTCAAACCGAATGAAAAGTTTTTTTCTATGTTACATCACTCAGGTTTTGTAGCATACTATGGAAAGAAAATAAAGCATAATAAGGTGTGATTTTGTAGAAAATCATATGAGTTATATCGAACCATGGTTGATATAATATCATGAATTGGAGTAATAAGAATGGATAGAAATAATATTTATATTAAAAAGTTAGCTGTAGGATTTGATTTAGGTCGTACACTTCTAGGTGATGAAAATATACCACTAAGTTGGAAAAGTCTTTATAAAGAAGCATTAATTGATGCACTTCATAGGTGTAACTCTAACATTGATGATAATAAAATTTCTATAGGTGAGGAAATCTTACTGAAGTATAATACAAGGACAAACTATAGAGAGATTGAAATAAGTTCAGATGTGATTTTTTCTGAAATATTAGTTAAATGGCAAATGAATAAAGAAGAAAATTTAGCTATAGTTAAGGAAGCATTTTTTAGCTACTTTCAACGAAATGTCAAGTTGTACGAAGATACTACTTCAACTCTTAAGATCTTAAAAGAAAGAGGTATTAAAATTGGAATATTAACTGATGTACCATATGGTATGGATAAAAAATTAGTTCTTGCTGATATTGAAAAATTTAAAGAATATATTGATATTGTATTAACTTCTGTTGAAGTGGGATATAGGAAGCCAAATAGGCAAGGATTTATACAACTCTCAAAAGAATTAGCAGTTGATTTAAATGAAGTAAACGAAATTGAAGAAGAAATGGATATGTGGACGAAGGAATTCTTGAAGTATTTTAGTGTTAAGAAAGTAAATTGTTACGAGGATGCAGTCAAATTTATATCAGAGCAATAAGAATAAATTATTGAACATTATATTTTTATATTATCAGTATTTGTTATTGACAAAAGCATAGTCATACACTAAAATAAAAGTGAGTAATCACTCATTTTTTGTAAAACTGATGAGATACTTAATTGTTAGCGATAAATTTAATTTATTAATGACAAAGAAGATGATATTATTTTAGAAACTTAGTGGAACTTTGTGATTGTGGATAGTTTAATACAGATATAGAGAAGGGGATAAATATGGATAGTGATGAAAAAGATATAGTTGAGAAGCTTTTAAAGGATGATGATTCTACAGAAGAGGAAATAACAAAAAGACAGTGGCAGATACTTGATGCGGCGGTGAAAGTTTTTTCAGAAAAAGGTTTTGAAGGCAGCAGAACAAGTGATATAGCAAAAGAAGCTGAAGTTGCAGAAGGAACTATATTCAAATATTTCAAAACTAAAAAAGAGCTTTTAAAAGGGCTTATGATTCCACTTATATTAAAATTTTTCAAACCAATGATGTTTAATTCTTTAGAAAACATAATGAAAAAAGGAAAGGATAGACCTATTGATGAAGTGATGAAGGATATAATGATTGATAGG
>JAUZPN010000194.1 GCA_030705885.1 Bacillota bacterium
TGATAGCAATAACTGTTTTTTTGTTTCTGTAAAAAATGATATTTCATAAAAGCTGTTAAATATCATTGATGTCATTGGGGTTTGAACTTCAAAAGCTCTTATTTGACACTCATAACCAGTTTCCTTTAATGCATTTATTAAAATCAAATTAGTAGTTACATGATCCTTATGTGTATCACAAAAAAATGGTGTATATATGATATCTGGCTTATATTCTGATATTAAATTTCTAACGGTAAGTATTTCATCTTCCCCACACTGAAGATTTCCATCTTGAAAATCTAATGATATTACTTGTTTTACACAAAGCTTATTTGCAACATTGAGCAGCTCTTTTTTTCTTAACTCTGCTAATTTTTCTTTATCTAAATTACTTTTTGATGATTTGCCATCAGTCATGTTTACAATAATAATATTTGAACCTTCTAAAGAATGTTTTTTTATTATTCCAGCACATCCAATACTTTCATCATCGGCATGAGGTGCAAAAACTATAATATTTTTAATTGACTCTTCTTTAATTTCTATTATATTTTTACTACTAAAGACAGCAATTAATTTTAGAATAATTATATTTATCTTCATTAAAATTTTTATTATTAAATTTTTCACCCAATCATGCATTCCTTTCATTTATATATAAAATCTATTTAAAACTTCTATATTCTAGAAGCCTGTTTTATATATTGTCACACCTCCACCATCATAAACCTTTGTAAAAGTATCTTTAATTAATTCTTCATTAAGTTTATATGTTTCCGATTGTCGATTTCCATCATCAATAACAATATAGTTAATATGATTTTCCTTTACTAGTTTTTTGACCTCATCAGAATCAGTACCACCATAAATCTGTTTTACAATCTTTTCACGACCTAATGTATCATAACCAGCAGACCATGCGAAATATGGCCAGCCAAAGAAAATACTTCTTCCAGCCATTAAAATTGGATTTATACAGTACACATCTGTCAGCAAAATATCTTTTGGATTTGTATTTTTCTTAACCCAGAGAGTGACTGGATCATTTACTTGAACAACTACTGCGTTACTGGGCTTATTCTCATTATATAGCGTAATAAAATCTATCACACCTGTAGAAGTCATTGTTATTAGTATAATTATTGCAAGTATAATTGTATCTTTTGACTTCAATAATAAGTATATAAAAATAGCAGCAATTATGCTTAAAAGCATTGAAGATACCATTACATACTTGTGATTTACTGCTATATCTGGTGTCAATTGCAACGTAGTAGCTACAATTAGCGGTATGCTAAATACAATAATAAGCCATCTAACACCTTTAGGAAATAATCTCTCCTTTTGATAAATTATTAGTATTAATGTTGAACATAATATAACAACAGTTAAAATTATTTTAGTGAACATTTCAAAGTTTGGAGTTAAATTAAACATAATATATACAATTAATGGTGTTAAAATTGTAACAGACACCCATTTAAATTTTTCTGAGAATGTAAAAAATACAATAGTTATAATTATTGGTAAAATGCCAAGTACTTCAATATAATATGGAATAATATATTTTAATAATTCTGGTAATATTTTTATTAAGGATATATAATTATGATTAGAAACAAATCCATTCATTTGACTAACTAAATCATCTGGAATTTTCGCTAAAAACCCAATATAAATCAAATTTCCTTGACTTGCAACATTTCCTTTTGTAAAAAATTTTATTTCAGCATAAAACATAACAACAGAAATTACTGCTAAGATTACATAATCCAATCTATGTTTAGAGTATAAAGCAAGGAAAAATAGTATTGACAAAGCAGCAATTAAAACAGCTCCATTCCAAAATCCCATAAGACCTAATACTACTCCTAAAGAAGCTGACGTCTTCCAATTAAATGGTATCCAAGCTTCTTTATTAATAAACAATTCCTTAAGGTATGTTTTTATAAATTGCATAAATTTATATTTTTTTGTTTCAGATTTAATATTAAGCTTTTCTCTAACTTCATTTATTGCAAGAATCATCTGCTGAAATAATGGCAGAACAATAATAAGTGTGAGCATTAATAATGCTAATGAAAAGGCTAAGTGCCTTTGGTTTACATACACATTCTGTGCAAATAATCCCCAATCTTCATGTGTCGTATTACCTATGAATTTATTAGTTTTTAGTAAATTGCTTATTGGCTGCTTCTTTGAACTAAACTCTGTTAAAAAAGTAAAGGAAGCAAAGGAACTTCTAAAAAAGAATAATACTGTTCCAATAATACCAATAAGCTTTTCTCCAAATGCTACTACTACAAAAGAATAAAAAAGCATAAACAAAGACACTAATGATAATATACTTGGCAGATTAAATGCCCAATCCAATCTCATTCCTAAAAACTCCAAATTTCCAGCTAGGAATTGAAATAAAAAATGATACCGTATACTTCCATCTGGAAAATGAGGGTATTGTGTAGGAAAATTAGAACCATAAGAAAAAGAACGAATAAGTGCTAAATGAGGTCCAAAATCGCTGAAGACTGAAACTCCTACATTAATTTTACCATTCTTTATGTTAAAAGTATAAAACATTAAAAATGAAGATATAATGATTGCTGCAAATATTAATATTATTTCAATTGCATTTTCTTTCATTTTTAATTGATAATTTTTCTCTCTGAAAAAAATTTCATAATCTTTTTTATTTTTAATGATTAATGGTATGATAATTGCTAAAGAAATTATTATAGAAAAAACATTACCAAATAAAAGAGGCTTTTGAGTATTTTTAAATAAATAAGATATCAAATAAGTACTCCATGTTAATATCATTGTACCAATTAAAAATGAAGCAGGTACTGTTACCATCCAATGATGAATTTTTATAGGTTTGTCAAAAAGGCTCTTAACTTTAGATACTTTAAATAGACTAGGTAAAAATAATTTAATAAAATAATACCCCAAAAAACAAGAAATAATTAAATATAATATAGCTAACAATTAAAAAACCCCCAATATTTTTACATTATATACCATGTTCAGTCACAAAGTTCTAATAAATTTTTAAAAAAAGCTTTTCTCTGCTATCATTTATAATTTTAAGTCGAACTAAATAAACCTAGTTAAATTATATCATAATTAAGGAAAGTGAACAATTAAAATCTGAAAATTCGCCTTTTAAATCTTAATAGTTTTTTAATATTTTATAATTTATTCTTTTTATGTTATAATATTTGAAGGTATTTTCTTTTTTATTATTTTTATTAAAAATATCAAGCTTTCTAATGATATTTTTATATTTTATGACAATTAGTTTAAGGAGGCAAATGAAAAATGAACGTAAAAAATAATACGCCTGCAAAAAAGAAAAAAAGGAAGAAGAAAAAAAATATTTTTTTTAGAATATTTAAAGCAACTTCATTAATCATAATAAGTATTATTATTCTTTCTGCAGTAGCTGCGGGCGGTGTAGCACTAGCTATTATAAGAACTACACCTGCACTTGATGTTAACTCAGTTTTATCTTTAAATGAACCATCTTCTATTTTTGATAGTTCTGGAAATTACATAGATGATGTTTCAACTGATGAAAAAAGAACTGTTATAGAGCTAAAGGACATGCCTGTACACCTTCAAGATGCATTTATAAGTATAGAAGATGAACGTTTTCGTTCACATAATGGTATCGATCCTAAAAGAATTGCAGGATCAATTCTCTTTGATATTAAAAGTAAACTTACTGGAAAAAAATTGCTTCAAGGAGGTTCAACATTAACACAGCAATTAGTTAGTAATACGATACTCACTAAAAAAGTTACTTTTCAAAGAAAAATTCAAGAAATGTATCTTGCTACTCAATTAGAAAAGCAGTTATCTAAGGATGATATTTTACAGGCATATATGAACACTATTTTTTTAGGCGGATATTCTAATGGTGTTGAAACTGCTGCTAATCAATATTTCAATAAAAGTGCTAAAGATCTAACATTAATTGAATGTGCTTTTATCGCAGGATTAGCACAAAATCCTTCTGGATCATATTCAAATGTAATAACTGATCTAAAATATCCAAATGCTGCAGCTAAAGCTTCAGAAGATGCTAAGATTGCTGATGATGCGGCTAAAAAAGCTGCTGATACTACAAATAAAAGTGCTTCTGAGGTAAAAAGTGAAAAAGCTGCTGCTAAAAAGGCAGCTGATACTGCAAAATTATCTGCTGCTGCTGTAAAAGCTCATAATAGCTACATTTCAAGAACTAAAACAGTAATTTACAAAATGTATACTAATAATCATATAACAAAAGCTGAATATGATAGTTCTATTGATAGTATTAATGCTGGTAACTTAAAATTTAATATACAATATGCATCTACTAAAAACAGACTAAATTATGAATGGTTTTCATTACCTGCAATCGAACAAATACGTGAAAATTTGAAAAAACAATATAATTATAATGATAAGGAAATAAATTCACTGCTTATGTATGGTGGTCTAAAGATTTATATAACTATGGATAAAAATCTTCAGGACGCAGCACAGAAAATAATAAATAATAATGATAACTATAATGGAAATAATTCTATCAAAAATGGAATACCTGAATTGCAATCATCTGTAGTAATAACAGACTACCATACAGGAGAGGTAAAGGTTATTATAGGCGGACGAGGAGAACAGCCTGCACGTTCATATAATAGAGCAGCTTTTAATGGTGCAAAGCAGTTTCTTAGGCCGACAGGTTCATCAATTAAACCTCTAGCTGTTTATGCACCTGCAATCGATACAAAGCAA
>JAUZPN010000195.1 GCA_030705885.1 Bacillota bacterium
AGAGCATTCGGTTCATACCCGAAGTGTCGTAGGTTCAAGTCCTATTTCCGCTACCAATTAAATAAAGATAAAAAAGTAAGCAGCATATCATGCTGGAGTGGCGGAACTGGCAGACGCACAGGACTTAAAATCCTGCGGTGCTAAAACACCGTACCGGTTCGATTCCGGTCTTCAGCATTTATAATATCGCGGGGTGGAGCAGTGGTAGCTCGTCGGGCTCATAACCCGAAGGTCGTTGGTTCGAATCCTTCCCCCGCAATTTTTTTATATAAGGCGGAATAGCTCAGTTGGCTAGAGCATTCGGTTCATACCCGAAGTGTCGTAGGTTCAAGTCCCATTTCCGCTACTAATATTAAAAACTCATAGATTTTACTATGAGTTTTTTTTGCTTTTTTATATCTTACTAAATTGTAAGATAACTATATTAATTGTAATGCAAAAGATATGGAGTAACATATGAGAAAAATATATAATTTGTATTGTAATAAGAAAGCAAATTAATATACACTAACCCCTATCAAAGCTCCACTTAACTTTTAAGAGAAAACTTTTTAAACAATCATTTATAAATTAAGTGGAACTAAATATGATCAAGAAAAGTATACTTGTAAAAAATTTATATAGGAAAGGAAGATAAGCATGGAAATATTAAAGGTTGAGAACTTAAATAAAACTTATGGTGATGGAGCAAACAAAGTTGAGGCATTAAAAAATATAAACTTATCAATAAATAAAGGCGAATTTGTAGCAATAGTTGGAGCATCAGGTTCAGGTAAAAGTACACTGCTTCATTTATTAGGAGGATTAGACAAGCCTACTTCAGGAAAAGTAATAATTGATGGTGAAAATATTTATGATTATAAAGAAGAGAAACTTGCAATATTTAGAAGGAGAAAAATAGGATTTGTATTTCAGTTTTATAATTTGATACCAGTTTTAGATGTTGAAGAAAATATATCACTTCCTATATTGCTGGATAATAATAAGGTAGATAAAAAATATTTAGATGAAGTTATAAAGCTTTTAGGACTTGAAGACAGAAAAACACATTTACCTTCTGAGCTATCAGGGGGGCAGCAGCAGAGAGTATCTATAGGAAGGGCACTTATAAACAAGCCATCCATAATACTAGCAGATGAACCTACAGGAAATCTTGACAGCAAGAACTCAAAAGAAGTAATAGAATTATTAAAATTAAGTGTTAAGAAATATAATCAGACATTAATTCTTATTACTCATGATGTTAATTTAGCAGCCATGGCAGATAGGGATATTACAATTCAGGATGGTGAGATAGTTTCAGACAAGTATCTTAAGAATAATGTATTTTAAAAAAACTGAATTGAGGTGATAATAATGATAAAAAGTTATAAAGCTATTACAGGCAGATATTTAAAAACTCAGAAAAAGAGAACAGCACTTACACTCATAGGAATAATATTATCAGTAGCATTAATATGTTCCATAGGGCTTTTTATAGAAGCAATAAAAAATGGAGAAATAGAATATTTAAAAGGTGAATATGGTTCTTTTCATGTTGCTTTTTTAAAGGCAGATGACAGTTTGGTTTCGAAAATAGTAAATAATCCAAAGGTTTCTAGATATGGTTTATATAAAGAAGGAGAAAAAATAGTAATTAATGATAAAATAAGCTATTCAATAACTACAGCTACAGATAAAGCATTAGAACTTACACCTTATAAAGCAAAGAAAGGAAGACTTCCTCAAAATATAAATGAAGCAGCTATTGAAGCATGGATGCTGCCATATATAAACAAAGATGCTCAAATTGGAGACAAAGTAAATATAAATAATAAACAATATACTCTTGTAGGAATATTAGAAAATAATTTAAAAACTCAAAGTTCAAATGAAGGAATAGTATTAACAAAAGATAATAAATTAGATACAAGCAGTTCAAGTTTATTAGTTGAAATCAGTCCTAAAGCAAATCTTAAAAAGACGTTAAAAGAAATGGAAGGTATGACAGATAAAAAAAATATTATGGAAAATTCATATATTATTGCAATGGAAGGCGGCAGTGATAATGATGCCATGAGTGGGATATATGAAATGACTGCAATAATAATAGGTATAGTTTTAATTGCAACTATAGCAGTTATATATAATTCATTTCAAATTAGTGTGGTTGAAAGAATTAAACAGTTTGGACTTTTAAGAGCAGTAGGTACTACGCCAAAGCAGATAAGGACAATAGTACTTAGAGAAGCAAGTGCTTTAATAATTATAGGTGTTCCTATAGGGTTAATTTTTGGTGTTTTTGCAATGGAGATAATTGGACTTTTATTTAATAAATTAGTTGGAAGTATGATGATTCTTGGAGCAATAAAAATTTCTCCTATGGTGTTAGTATTAAGTTCTTTAGTTGCAATAATATCTATATATATTTCTGCATTAATACCATCAATTTCAGCAGGAAGAATATCTCCTCTTACAGCTATAAGCAGCAGAGCTTCTATTAAAAAAGAAAAAATAAAAGTAAGAAAAAATGTTATTATCCAAAAAATATTTGGATTTGAAGGAGCTATGGCAGCAAAGAATATAAAAAGAAATAGAAAGAGATATAGAATTACTGTATTTTCTATAGTTATAAGTGTTGTTTTATTTGTAACTTTTAAGTATTTAACAGACTTATCACTAAATGTGAATGGAAATATTAATGCTTCAAGAAATATTCAATTTTGTGTTAGTAATGATGATAGTCATAATAACTCAAGTCAAGTTATAGAAAATGATATTATTGATAAAGTAAAATCATTAAGTTCTGTAAAAAAAGTATATAAAGTATATGAACCATTTACGTTTAAAGCTGCAATAGACAAGAAAGATAAAATAAAAGAAGTTAATGAAATTACAACACCAAATGATAAGGATGAAAAAAAATATGATACTATATATAAAGATATTAATTATAATGGAAAAGATAGAACTCAGATAAATGCTGTTATAAATGTTTATGATAATAATGCTTTAGAGTCAGCAAAAAAATATTTAACAGCTGGAAGCATTGATGCTGATAATTTAAATAAGGAAAATGGAGTAATTGTAATAGAGAGAAATGAAATTTACAATGCTAAGAAAAAGAAGAGTTATATTGGACCCGCAGCAGATATTAAGGTTGGAGATGAGATATTGCTGCAAAGTGATACACAAAACAGTTCAGATTTTGGAAGTGGAGATGTAAAAACAGTTAAGGTATTAGGCATAGTTAAAGATGAGCCTTTTGATTTTAATGGATCACAAAATGGAATTAAGATGATTACTACTGAAGAACTATCAAAGAAACTCACAAATAAGAGCAGTTTAAATGTTTTAGAACTTAATATAACTGTTAATAATGATAAAGATGATAAACAAATAGGTGAAGATATTCAAAATGTAATAAAATCAAATTCGTCATTACAGGTAATTAATTTTATTGATAAAAACAAACAGGTAAAATCAGGCGTGCTTATGATTCAGATTTTGTTATACGGCTTCGTTGTAGTTATATCTTTAATAAGCAGCGTAAATATAATAAATACACTTACAACAAATATTATTATAAGAAGAAGAGAATTTGCAGCTCTTAAATCTATAGGACTAACACAAAAAGGTTTAAGAAAAATGATAGTGCTTGAAGGACTTCTATATGGAATAATGGGTTCTTTGTATGGTGCTGTAATAAGCAGTGGATTAAGCTATTTAATATTTAAATCACTAAATAGTGTGAAGGAACAGAGATGGATGCTTCCATGGAGTGCTATATTGATTGCTGCTGTATGTTCATTAGTTTTGGGATACTTGTCAGTTATATCACCTCTTATGAGAATTAAGAAGGATAATCTGATTGAGAGTATTAGAGAAGAATAATATTGCTAATTATAAATTAAAGTGTTTATAAATGATTAATTATGATAAAATAAAAGAAAGAAATGAGGCAATATATAAGGAGAAAAATATGAGTAGGTTATTATTAGTTGAGGATGATGAAGCTTTAGCTATTGGTATAGAATTTACACTTAAAGATGAAGGTTATGATGTTGTTAGGGCAGCAACAATAAAAGAAGCGGAAAGTGTGTATGAAGGTGCAGAGCTTATCATATTAGATGTTAATCTGCCTGATGGCAGCGGATATGATTTATGTAAATATATAAGAACTAAGAGTGATGTGCCAATTATATTTCTAACAGCTCTTGATGAAGAGGTAAATGTGGTTGTAGGTTTAGAAATAGGCGGAGATGATTATATAACTAAACCCTTTAGAGTAAGAGAGCTTTTATCTAGGATAAAGGCTCTTCTTAGAAGAAACTCAAAAACTGCATTAAAGTACAGCAAACTTGTAAGTGGAGATATTTCAGTGGACACATCTACTGCAGTAGTGAAGAAAAATGATATGGAAATTGTTCTCACAGCACAGGAATATAAGCTGTTATTAATATTTATGAGTAAGCCTAACATACTTATGAAAAGAGAAGAAATATTAAATGAACTTACAGATGGAGCAGATGCTTTTTTTGATGAAAACACACTATCTGTTTATATAAAAAGAATAAGAGAAAAAATTGAAAACAATGCTAAAGAGCCAGAGTATATAATTACCCAAAGAGGATTGGGATACAAGTGGGGGAAGGAAGTAAAATGAAAAATTATTTTACAAATACAGAAATTAAAATAAGCTCTGCAGCATTGATTTTTATGATGATTATATTTTTATC
>JAUZPN010000196.1 GCA_030705885.1 Bacillota bacterium
ACTTCATCTATATTGTTTGTCTGCTCCAATGCACCTGATGAAACTTCAGTTATTACTTGTATAATTTCCTCTGTCGATTTATTAATTTCATTGAAACTTACATGTAATTCATCAATTTTACAAACTACATTTTGTGTTCTATTTTTAATTTCATTAGTAATCGAAAGCAAATTATTAACCATATCCTTAAATGCCTGTGTTAATACACCTATTTCGTCATTTCCTATTTTATCAAATTTAACTGTTAAATCTCCTTCCTTCACCAATTCAGCCTGAGCTTTTAATTTATTTATTGAACGTACTAAAATAACAGATAATAATTCACCAATCAATATTCCAATTAGGATAACTGCAGCAATTATTATGATTATGCCTGTTTTATATTTATTAAGCTCACTAACCATAATATTAGCATCAAAGTCAGCACCTAATGATCCAACTACATTTCCTGATTTGTCTTTAATCGGAACATATGCAGATATAAGATAACCCCATTTATTTGTACTAAACTCATATCCAGTTATACCTTGAAAACTCTTTAACTGAATATCACTTATATCTTTCTCTTCATCTCCTAAAGAGCTGAAATCTTTATCATCCATTGAACTTCCATCAACCACATAAATATATTTACCATCTTTTGTTTTGCGTATTGTATATAGATATCTTAAACCTGTTGTTTTTCTCACTTCACTCAAGTGTGTTTGAAGCTCTTTATAATATTCAGATTGCATATCATCTTTCGTTTGTAACTTATCAAATTTTTCATAATCTATTGTATTTACTATAGATTTAACAATTGATAATGCTGTGTTACCTACAATTGATTCAACATTTGACCTCATCTTATTGTAACTAAACTTTCCTATAACAAGTGAAGAAAAAAGAATAAGGATTAAAAAACTTCCTGTAATTTTGTTTCTTAATGAAAGCCTTCTATTAATTTTTTTCAATTTCAATTTAAATATTTCCCCCTACATCATATAAAGTAATAGTTTGATTAAAAAAGTACTTTATAATCATACCATATTGTAAAGGGTTTTTCAATTTGAAATTTAATCAAATTAAAATTTGTATATTACTTTTCTGATGTGCAGCTATTTTATAACTTATTATATTATAAGTTATAAATTTAAAAAATTTTTAAAAGAAACTTTTTACTTAATATTATTGATAAATTAACAGTATTAAATGCACTCATAATAGTTAGATACTATATGTAGTCTGATTCTTTGCCCTCAATATCTGTAAAAGCTTTATTAACAGCTTCATCTATAGCTTCACATAATTCATTAATTTTATTACTCATAAGTGAATAATCCTCTATATATTCAAATTTTACAAGCCAAGTTGGATTATATTCCTCTTCAACCATTTCAATTGAAAAACCTTTTTCAGTAAAAATATTATCATCAAATAAATCAAAAATAGCTGAAAATTCCCACTCTTCAACATCTTTATTAGTATCAAAATATACATTAACTATATTTTCAGTGCAAAACATTTTTGTAATATATACAGCTCCAGAATTAACTTTATAACTTCCAAGCTCTCTTATAAATAAGCCAGTATTTTTATCCTTTTCCATTAACACCAATGAAGAAAAATCCATTATTATCATCCTTTCAAAGTTATTTATTTTTTATTAAAAAAACATCATATGTATACCAAAAACAATAAGTACAATACCTCCAATGTAATCTGCATATTTGCATACTAAATTTATTTTTTTTAAATATTTTGCAATATAAAATGCAGAAAAAGAAAAACATAAAGTAATAACTCCAATATATATTGTGTCCTTTAATATTAAATTTAATTTATTAATTGTATTTAATACTGTAAAGCCAATTACCAATGCATCAATACTAACAGATATTCCAAGTACAAAGTACATTTTTGGTTTAATCAGCAAGCATTCTTTTTGTTCATTAAAACCTTCTTTTACCATAAGTACACCCACAAAAGCAGTAATTATGCCTCCAATTACTCCTGGCACTTCTAATATATAAGCATTAAATAAATTACCAAATAAACCTCCCAAAAAAGCAAATGCAAATTGAAAAAAGCCAAAAGAAACAGCAAACATACACTTATTAGTTCTTTTTACCTTGGAGTTTAATCCAATACTTAGCGATACACCAAAAGCATCTAAAGAAAGAGCAGTACCTATAACAGCAATATCAAATATGTTCATTTTTTCTCCTTTAATATTTATATTTTATTAATATAAATATGAATTAAGCATACATATAATACTAAATTTATATACTTACCTTAAGAAAAAACGACCTGCTTATTAATTATACTATCATCATTCACAAAGTTCCACTAAATTTCTAAAAGAAACTTCTCTTCACTATTATTTATAAACCAAGCTAAACTAAATAAAGAATAAATAATACATTAATTGCAAATATTAATAAAGAATATCATTATCAAAGTATAACTAAAATCATTATCAATTGAAAACCATTATTAAAACTGTTTCTATTGAAATTGGCTAGTATTTGATATATAATAGAGAAAGTATCTATTATCAATTGAATATACATTTTAGGGGGAATATAACATGAATAAACAACAAGCAGCAATTTTGTCTGTTATTTCTAATTCAGTATTAATCATTTTTAAAATTATTGCAGGAATTTCTATGAATTCAATAAGCGTTATTTCAGAAGCTATTCATTCTTCATTAGATTTACTAGCAAGCATTATTGCTTTTTTTTCAATAAAAAAAGCTGTCATTCCTGAAGATAATGATCATCCTTTCGGTCATGGCAAATATGAAAATGTCTCAAGTTTTGTGGAAGCAATTTTAATACTTATTGCTGCTGTTTTAATAATTTATGAATCTACTAAAAAAATAATTAGTGGTGTTCAAGTAGATCATATTGGTTCTGGTGTTATTGTGATGCTTATTTCATCTGTAGTAAATTTATTTATTTCATTATCTTTATTTAAAATATCAAAGAAAACTAATTCGTTGGCTTTAGAAGCAGATGCATATCATTTATTAACAGATGTATTTACTTCTCTTGGTGTATTTGCAGGTTTAATTCTACTTAAAATTACTGGAATTAAATTATTAGATCCAATATCCGCAATATTGGTTGCTTTTTTAATTATCAAAACTTCTGTAGATTTAATCAAAAAATCAATGGTAGATTTAGTTGATTCAAGTCTGCCAAATGAGGACATTCAAAAAATTATTGCTGTTATCAAATCATATCCTGAAATAACAAATTATCATAAGCTTAGAACAAGAAAATCTGGTGAAACAGTAGAAATAGATGTTCATTTATTAATTGATGGAAACACTTCATTAATAAATGCTCATAACCTATCAAACGAAATTGAAGAACAAGTATCAAGCTTATTTAAAAGCTGTTATATAGTTGTTCATATTGAACCTGAAACTACTGACATGTAACAAAAGGGTTCTGCAATTAAATCTGCAGAACCCTTTTGCTTATTTTATACTATACTTTTCTTGTCACATTTAAATATCAGCTTCAATTGCAGCTGTTATTACAGGCACAACTTGCTTCTTTCTTGACAAAATTCCTGGCAGATATACACTATCTCCTACTAATTTTATATTAAATGCTTTAGCAATAAGTTCTTTATCTTTACCAGCAACCAATATCATAGAACCTTCATTTAAAATATCTGTCAGCATAAGTACTAAGGCATTATAGTTATTCTCAGCAGCCTTTTTATCCATTAGAGATAACATATCTCCTTTCATGGAATCAAACCCTTCAATGTCCATTGTTACTACTTGGGATATACCAATATTCATGCCGCTTAATTTAAAGTTTTTAAAATCTTGATAAAATATTTCTTCTTCTGATTTTCCTTCTAACAAAGTACCAGCTTTAAACAGTTCTTTTGAAAAAGATTTTTCCTCAACATCAGCAATATTAATTAATCTTTCAAGCATTAGCTTATCAATTATTGTAGTTGTAGGTGATTTCAAATCAAGTGTATCCGAAATAATCGCAGCACATAAAATTCCTGCTATCTTTTTAGACGGTCTTATTCCATTTTCAAAAAACATTGATGAAATAATAGTAGATGTACTTCCTACAGGTTCATTTCTAAAGTAAATAGGTGTACCAGTTTGTATATCCCCTACCCTGTGATGATCAATTATTTCCAATAAATCTGCTTGTTCTAAATCATTCACAGCTTGAGATCTTTCATTATGATCTACAAGGATAACTTTTTTCCTATTTGCAGAAATCAAATGATATCTTGAAATACTTCCAATTACATTACCATCACTATCAAGCACAGGATAACTTCTATATCTTGTTTGAAGCATAATATCTTTAATATCATCAACAAAATCATCTTGTTTAAAGCTTATTAAATTCCCTTTTCTCATAACATAACTGACAGGTATACTTTGAAGGATTAACCTTGCTGCTGTAAAGGAATCATATGGTGTTGTTATAATAGTGCAGCCATATTCCTTTGCTTTATCTAAAACATCATCGTCAACTCCATGACTGCCTGTAATAATCATTAATGAAGCTTTGCTTTCTAGAATCATATCTTGAGTATCTCTTCTATCTCCAGATATTACTATATCTCCTTCTTCAAATATATCTTTAGAACTTTCAG
>JAUZPN010000197.1 GCA_030705885.1 Bacillota bacterium
ATAGTGCCTTGTGACCCATTATCCTGCACAACAAATTGATAAAGTGCAGGATGTTCACGAATTATTAAAGTTACCTCCGTGGCATTAGAATGATTAATTATATTAGATAATGCTTCTTTTGTAATTGCAATAAAACAGTACTTTATATTTTTATCTATATTCGTTTCTACATCATAATCAAATTTAATTGCACAAAACTTAAAATCATATACTAATTTTTGTATTTCACTTTGCAAATCAATTGACTCCTCATGCAAATCATGTACACTTGAACGTATGCTGTCCATAGCCTCTGAAAGTGTATCCTTTATGAGTCTCAAACTTTCTTTTGTATTTTCATCCTTGTTAATAGCAAGAAGTGCTCCTATTTGCAATATAGACCTTGACAGCATATGACCAACATTATCATGAATATCTCTTGCTATTCTATTACGCTCTTTTAATGTAGCAAGATTTATTTCATAGTCTTGTTTTTCCAGCATCTCTTTATTCTTTTTTTCAAGCCTTATGGATAATTCTTTAGTACTGTCACGAAGTTCACGATAATCGCTTAATGTTTTTTGAAGGGAAACTGTATGATATTTTAAAATATATGCAACTATTATGAAAGCTATAATAATAAACTTTGATGTTATGGGTACCTCGGAAAAATTAACAGCCAGCGGCAATAGTGCAAATATCCATATCCACTTAATTCTTGTACATATAGCATCATAACAAATTAGTGGAATAAAGAATATGAATTTTGGCTGAAAAAAACAAGTAATTATATAAACAGCATATATCCCAAACAAAAATTTATCATCATCAAAATAGCTTAATGCTGAACTTAAAATAACTGCAGCCAAAATTGGAACAATCATATATGTTTCATTTATATTAGGACTATATACTGCTAAACAAATAATAAAAATGATTATTTTATCAGTTATCTTCTTCATTTGCTTTACCAAATCCTTATAGTTAATATAGACAATTATAATTTAATTATAGCATAATCAATGAAAACCTGCTTTTATTTATGCATATCCACAAAAGAGTTTTTTAATTTTAACATTATAATTTACAGCTCACAAGTTTATTATTACATTTGTCATATTAACTTGTGAGTCTGTTCACTTACTAATTACAATTATTTTGAGTAAAATAATCATATAGAAAATATTACTTGGAGGTATTATTATGGTAATAAAAGTAAACAATCTTGTAAAAAGATATGGCGACTTAATAGCATTAGATCATCTTAATTTAGAAGTAAAGGAGGGAGAAGTTTTCGGTCTTTTAGGTCCAAATGGTTCAGGTAAGACTACAGCTATCAACTGCATTTTATCTCTTCTTAAGTATGATAAGGGTACTATTGAAATATATGATAAGCCAATGACTCCAGATTCTTATGATATTAAACGTAATATCGGTATAATAATGCAAAATGTTGCAGTTTTTGATGAATTAACAGTTATCGAAAATATTGATTACTTTTGTGGACTTTACATTAAAAATAAAAATGAGCGAAAAGCTCTTGTTGAAGAAGCAATTGATTTTGTTGCACTTAATGATTTCAAAAAATTTTATCCTAAAAAACTGAGTGGAGGCTTACTTAGAAGACTTAATATAGCTTGTGGTATTGCACATAAACCAAAACTAATTATATTGGACGAACCTACTGTAGCAGTAGATCCTCAAAGCAGAAATAATATATTAGAAGGTATACAAAAGCTGAATAAAGCAGGAGCTACCATTGTTTATACTTCTCATTACATGGAAGAAGTTGAGCAAATATGCACACAAATTGCAATCATGGATAAGGGCAAAGTAATAGCATCAGGAACTAATGATGAGCTTAAAGGCATGATAAACTCTGGTGAAAAAATTACTATTGAAATTTTTAAATTTGATAATAGCATTTTAGAGAATATTAAAAACCTTCCTCACATAATATCTGCTGACCTTAATAATAATTTACTTATCGTAAAATCAACTAGAGGTAAAAATAATTTAATTGCTTTGCTTGATTATTTAAAATCTAAAAATATCACCATTGGAAAAGTTTACTCAGAACCACCTACTTTAAATGATGTATTTTTAGAAATAACAGGTAAAGAACTTAGAGATTTATAAAAGGAGGGGTAAAATGTTTTTTCATAATTATATTTATAGATTAAAATGTATTGTAAGAGACAAACAGTTACTATTTTGGACTCTTTTATTTCCAATCATTTTAGGAACATTATTTAATATGGCTTTTTCAAAGCTTTCCAGTGCAGATAATTTTACTAAAATTAAAATTGGAATTGTGAAAAATGAGGAATACAATAAAAATACAGATTTTATTAAAACTATTGAATCATTTTCAAATCCCAATAAAGCATCAGGAAAAGATAATTTATTTAATATAACTTATACTTCAAAAGAAGAAGGAGACAAACTTCTAGACAACAACAAGATTGATGGATATATATTTTTTGATAATGGAATAAAATTAATTGTTAAGGACTCTGGAATAAATCAAACTATAATAAAAAGTTTTCTTGATGATTTTAAGCAAACCACATCTACAATGTATACAATTATTAACAAAAATCCTACTGCAATTCAAAATGGACTTATAAATGATATTTCAAATAGAACTGAATATCTTAAAGATGTTTCCCCTACAAAATCTGCACCAGATACTGTAGTAAACTATTTTTACACCTTAATTGCAATGGCATGTTTATATGGAGGCTTTTGGGGATTAAAAGAAGTTACAGCAATACAAGCTAATCTTTCCGCTCAGGGAGCGAGAATAAATGTTGCACCAACACATAAATTAAAAGTATTTCTTGTATCAATATTGTCAGCATCTACTGTTCAATTAATTGAAGTATTTCTTTTACTTGCATATTTAACATTAGTTTTAAAAATAAATTTTGGCAATGAAATGGGATATATAGCACTAACCTGTGTAATCGGAACTCTTACCGGAGTAACCTTTGGAACATGCCTATCTTCAATTTTAAAAACAGGAGAAGGATTAAAGGTAGGATTTTTAATTGGTTCCACTATGCTTATGTCATTTTTATCAGGTATGATGTTTGACAAAATAAAATATATTGTTAGTGCAAATGCTCCAATTTTAGGATATCTTAACCCTGCAAATTTAATTACAGACTGTTTTTATTCACTATACTACTATAATACACACACTAGATTTTTCACTGATTTAATTGTATTATGCATTTTCAATATCATTTTCAGCATATCAACCTATTTCGTTTTAAGGAGGCAAAAATATGCAAGTATATAAAGCTTTTTTCAAAATAATATATAAAAATTTATCACAAATAATGATTTATGTTTTTGTATTTGTATTTTTCGCAATAATTCTCAGTAAAGTTTACACTAACCCAGCAAAAACAGTTTTTACAGAATCAAAAGTTAATGTAGTCTTTATAAACTATGACAAAAATTCAAAGCTTGTACAAGGATTAAAAGATTATTTAGGCAAAAACGTAAATTATATCAACATTTCTGATGATACACAAAAACTGCAAGATGCTTTATTTTTCAGGCAGGTTGAATATATAATAAAAGTACCTTCAGGCTTTACAGATAATCTACTAAGCGGGAAATCAGTTAAGCTTGAAAAAACCACGGTTCCAAGTTCCACTAGTGGGATATTAATAGACAATGTTATAGACAAATATTTAAATACAGCAACAATTTATAATAACAATATAAAAGATTTATCTCAGGAACAGCTTGTTAGCTATATAAATCAAGATTTATCACAAAATACAGATGTCAAAATTAATAATCCAACTGATCTTAAATTTAAAAATGATAATTGCTCATACTATTATAACTATTTAGCATACTCACTATTTGCAATATTAATTTTAGGCATTAGTTCAGTTATGATGGTATTTAATGATACTAATTTAAGAAAGCGAAATTATTGCTCGCCAGTAAAACTCAGAAACATTAACTTTCAAATGATACTAGGAACTTTTAGTTTTGCAATAATTTCTTGGATTATAATGATTAGTGCAAGCTTTATATTCTATGGCAGCTTTATGATTACAAAGAATGGATTATTAATGCTTTTAAATTCATTCATATTTACTTTAACCGCTCTTTCCATAAGTTTTTTAATAGGTAATATTTTAAACAGCAAACCTGCAATGTCTGCAGCTGCAAATGTTGTTTCCTTAGGCTCCTGCTTTATAAGCGGCGTATTCGTTCCTCAAGAGTTACTAAGTAAAACAGTATTAAAAATCGCAAGTTTTACACCAACATACTGGTTTGTAAAATCAAACAACACTATAGGAAATTTAACTAACTTCAATACCGAAAACCTTCTACCTATATTTAACAACATGCTTATAATGATCGCCTTTGCATCAGCAATACTTATGATCACACTAGTTATTATAAAACAAAAGAGAATGAGCAACTAGTGGGGACGGTTATCATTTTTTTGACAATTGAGAATGGCTATATCAGTATCAGTATCAGGGACGGTTATCATTTCTTTGGCAAATATGAATAGTCATCATTTGCATGAAATTAGGGACGGTTAACATCTTACTCGCTAAA
>JAUZPN010000198.1 GCA_030705885.1 Bacillota bacterium
AAGGATGACTGATTCTTAAAGATGTGGCAAGTTCCAGACTTTTTAAAAATAATGTTATAACACAGCCTGTAAGTATACCTACTAATGATCCTATTCCAGTCCATTTTAAAAATGAAATAGTTAATTTAATGCCATTAGTTACATTTTTATCATATAATATCTTATGCTTTTCATTCATTTAATCATCTCCAAGGTTTTAAGCATGCAAAAAATTCTCCTGTAAAATAAAATTTTATTGTACTATCCTCAGTCACAATGTTACACTAAATGTGACGATGAAAGTATACTTTGCAGAAGTAATTATTTAAATTTAAGGTGAATCATATCACCTTAAATAATTTTAACATTGTTAAGTATGGTTATCAATAGTGGGAGTTAAAATAAAGTGTATATACTATGTTCGGTCACAAAGTTCCACTAAATTTTTAAAAGAAGCTTCTTTCCGCTATCATTTATAAATTAAGTGGAACTAAATGTGACGAACAAAGTATAATTGACAAATATCGACCATATAAATTATAATATAATAAGATTAAATTGTAAGGAAAGAGGATGGAAATGGACAATAATCAGAATGCACCAATTAATGGTGAACTAGGAATAATAGCACTAAGAAGCTGCAGAGAACTTGGAGAAAAAATAGATTTTTATATTAAAGAGAAAAGAAGTGAAGATAAATCATACCTTATTAATGTTCAAGATGTAAGGTTTTCTAATGGAGAAGGAAAAGTAAGACTTGATGATTCTGTAAGAGGAAGAGACATTTATATACTTTGTGATGTTGGAAATCATGCAATTGAGTATAAGATGTTTGGTAGTGTAAATTATATGGGACCAGATGAACATTTTCAAGATATAAAGAGAACTATTTCAGCAATTAGAGGCAAAGCAAGAAGAGTAACAGTAATAATGCCTTTGCTTTATGCATCAAGACAACATAGAAGAAAGGGAAGAGAATCTCTTGACTGTGCCATGGCATTACAAGAACTTGAAAGATTAGGAGTAGATGAAATACTAACTTTTGATGCACATGATCCTAATGTTCAAAACGCTATTACTTTAACTTCCTTTGAAAATTTGTATCCTACATATGATATAGTAAAAGCATTTATTTCTAATGAAAAAGATGTAGAAATTAATAGAGAAAAAATGATTGTTATAAGTCCAGATACTGGAGCAATGGACAGGGCTATATATTATTCTAGTGTTTTAGGAGTAGATGTAGGACTTTTCTATAAAAGAAGAGACCATTCAAGAATTGTAAATGGTAAAAATCCTATTGTAAAACATGAATATATGGGAAGAGATGTAACTGGTTGTGATGTTTTAATTGTTGATGATATGATAGCTTCAGGAGAATCAGTACTCGATATAGCTTCCGAACTTAAAAAGAGAAATGCTAGAAGTGTATATGTAGCAGCAACTTTTGCATTTTTCACAGAAGGTATAGAGAAATTCCAAAAATATTATGATGAAGGAATAATAAAAAGAGTTTACTCAACAAATCTTACATATATTTCTCCAGAAGCCAAAAATGCAGAGTGGTTTAGAGAAGTTGATATGTCATTCTTTATGTCACTTGTTTTGAATAAATTAAATTACAATAAATCCATAGCAAGATATTTAGATGCTACAAGAGTTATTACAGAATTGATATCTAATAAACAATAAAGTGTAAATAATTTAATAAAAGGACACAGTAATATTACAAAATTACTGTGTCCTTTGTATATTTTAATTAATTAGAGCCCCATTTTCATTCGTGGTTGTGCTGCTATCAGCATGGATAGTATAGAAAACAGCCTTCAATTATTTCTATTTATAATTGTGATTCTGATAGAATCAGTGGTTAATAAGTAATTGTACAATTTGGTAATTTACTTTGTATTACTAACTGATAAAGTATACCAAATGTGATATTTTTAAGATTTAATGTTTTTAAATTTGTTAATCCAAATAAATCATCAATACTTGTTATTTGAGTATCATAACTTAAATCTAAGTCTGTTAAATTTACTAATCCCTTTAGTGCACTAACATTTTTAATATTAGTACTTCCTAAGCTTAGATCTATTAATTTTGTTAGTCCTTTTAAAGGTGTTATATCACTAATGGTATTACTACTTAAATCTAAAGTAATGAGGTTTGAAAGTCCGCTCACAGCACTTACATCTGTTATATCAGTATTTTTAAGATTTAATCCTATTAAGTTTGAAAGACCTGATAAAGGAGTAAGTGTGCTGATTTGGTTGTAGCTTAAATCTATTATTGCAAGATTTGAAAGTCCCTTTACAGCACTTATATCATGAAGGATATTATTGCTGACACTTAACATTCTCAAATTTGTAAGACCACTTACAGTACTTATATCTTTAATATTATTATTGTCTAAATATAAGTATGTCAAATTTGAAAGCCCTGTAAGTGGAGTAATGTCAACAACCTGATTATTGCTTACAGATACAGAAGTAAGTTTTGTAAGTCCCTTTAAAGCATCTATGTTTGTTATAGTATTGGTACCAAGATTTATACCTTTTAAATTTGTTAGTTTATTTACAGCAGTAATGTCACTTAATTTGTTATTGCTTAAATCTAAATAAAATAAATTTCTAAGTTTTGATAAAGTAGTAACATCAGCTATACTATTTTGATATATAGATAAGTATTGTAAATTTGAAAGAGCACTTAGTGGAGTTATATTGCTTATCTGATTATTACTTAAGTATAAATAATTAAGATTAATTAGTGATGATAAACTGCTTATATCACTAATTTTATTTTTATTTAAAACAAGAGTAGTTAGTTTCTTTAAACCTTTTAGTGGACTAATATCAGTAATATTATTGCCATTTGCACCACCTAGATAAAGATACTTAAGATTAGTCAGGTTTTCTATTCCATCTAAGTATGTTATATTTTTCCCATCTAAGCTTAAGGAAAAAATCTTTTTCAAATCATTTTTATGAATATCTCCAGTAGGTTTATTAATAGCGCTTCTTACTGCAGCTAGTAAATTTGAATCCTTAAAATTTGAAGTAATAACAGGATCTAAAATGATTGTACCATAATTATCAGCAACATTATTTAATAGTGCTTCTGGAACTGCACCAGTTCCACCTACTGCAATAGCACTGCCAATTGAATCTGCATTGCTGCTTAAGTATGATTTTATTGAAACATCAGAACTTGAATCTGCAAGAATAATTGGAGAATCTGTAATTGGTGCAAGTGCTGAGCATGCAAGTGCATCAGGAAAATCTTTTCCTGTTGCAATATAAACATTTCCAGAATTTAAATTATTAGAAAATTCATTTACTATCGCTTTATTTGTTTCATATCTATTAGCTCCAAACAGCCTTTTAGGATTAGTAACAGTAGTTATAGCTGTATCTGAAATTACTCCTGTTCCACCTATAACATATGAATCAGTAATATCAGCTTTATGAGAATCTAAGTAATTTTGAGTTTCTTGAGGCATGCTTGTTTTATCTGTCAAAAGTATAGGAATCCCTTTCATTGCTGCAATTGGAGCAACAGAAAGAGCATCAGGAAAATCATTACCTGTAGCTAGTACTATTTTACTGCTTGCACCTATATATTCGGCAACTTTTTCTGAAGTTTCATATCTGTTTTTTCCTGAAATACGAGTTATATTTATACCAAGTGCTTTTATTGCATCCTCTGTTTGCTGAGATACTGCACCAGTGCCTCCTATAATAAATACATTTTTGACTTTAAGCCTTGAAAGTTCATTTTTGGCATTATCACTTAATGCATTAGTTGCTGTAAGTATTATTGGAGCATTATTTTTACGTGCAAGCGGTGCTGCACATAAAGCGTCAGGAAAATTTTCACCTGTAGCAATTATTGCAGTAGAAGAGGTAGTACCCCAGCCTGATTCTACTATATTTGCTGAAGTTTCATATCTATCTTTTCCGCTTATTCTAGATGTTGAGATTTGAGAATTAAAAATATTTATTATACCTGAAATTTTATTTATGTTTGGTGATATTAAAAAGTTATCTGGATCAAAATCTGGATCAAAAGTTAAGTTTAAATGATCATTTAAATTTAACTTGCTTATATCAGATAAATTTGTGTTACCAAGTGCTGTAATAGGTATTGTAAATGTAGAAGCTGTTATTGCAATTATTGATAAAATTGAAAGGATTTTTTTACTTTTTTTCAAATTTAAATCACTCCTTATAAATAATACAATTATATATTTATTATACTAACGTACGTTAGTTTTGTCAATATACAATAATAATTGTATTAAAACCAAATATAAAAACAATACACATAAAAACATGCTTTTTTAATGAATTTATGTGTATTGTTTTTATATAAATTTTTCTTAAATATCATACTTATAGTTGAAATTTTTCAATGTCTGATGCAGCTTATTTGCCATTTCTGCAAGAGTTTGGCTTGATGCTGCTACTTCTTCAATTGAAATTAAATGTTCTTTAGTTATAGCATATACTGAATCT
>JAUZPN010000199.1 GCA_030705885.1 Bacillota bacterium
AAGGACAGAAGATGCAAGTGCATCAGGAAAATCATTACCTGTAGCTAAATATACATTAGACAAGTCTAAATCCTTTTTAAAATAATTAAGTACAGCAGTATTTGTTTCGTATCTGTTTTTTCCTGATAATCTGATAGGGTTCTTTAAGGAATTTAGTACAGAATCAGAAACCACACCAGTACCCCCAATGACATAGCTGGTAGTTATTGTTGAACTGTTATCATTAATATATTGTTTAATACCATCATCAATTGAATCTTTATCAGTAAGTAAAATAGGATCTCCATTCATTGCTGCAATTGATGAAAAAGACAGGGCATCAGCAAAATCATTACCTGTTGCAACAGCAATTGCTGTTGGATTCTTGTCCAAATATTTGGCAACCTCAAAAGAAGTTTTATATCTATTAGTTCCAGCAATACGAGTTGGATTAATTCCTAGACTTTTAATCTGATTTTCAACATCAGTTGAAACTACACCAGTTCCGCCAACTATAAAAACATTTTTTACAGAAAGTCTTTTAAGCTCTTTTTGAGCTGAATCACTTAATTTGTTTTGTTCAGTAAGAATAATTGGAGCATTATATTTTTTTGCAAGTGGTGATGCACATAATGCATCTGGATAATCTTTGCCTGTTGCAATAACAGCATAATCTGACGTTGTAGTCCATCCTTTATCTGCAATTTTAGCAGCAGTTTCAAATCTGTCAGCTCCAGATATTCTATCACTTGTAAAAACTGCATCAGAAGCAGCCTGTACAGGAATAAAGGTTGAAAAGTTGAAAATAGATGCTGCCATAACTGTAGATGTAATTAATGAAATAGATTTTCTTTTTTTTACCATAATTTTAATCACTCCCAAATAATTAATATATTTTCTTATTTTATAAAATAGTACAACCAATACATAAAAATATTATAACTTTAATAAAAAATTGTAGATAATTAAAATTTACTTTAAAATTGCATAAAAATAATTAATGTGTTTAATTGTACTATGATATATACACCTAAAAATATAATTTCGTTCGATTTTTTTAAAAAATAATTGTGCTTTTACTGAACATATTTGCTTACAATTAATTAAAATATTAAAGTTCAAATTTAGTGGAGAGTTAAAAATTAAGGGTTGATAGTTGTGGTAGACTTTTCTACTCTATACTGCAGAAAATCTTTAAATTAGTTGACAGACTGTTAAAAGGATGGTTAAATAAAATTGTAAATCAAGAAGTTAAATATACTATCCTTGGTCACAAAGTTCCACTAAATTTCTAAAAGAAGCTTATCTCCGCTATCATTTATAAATTAAGTGGAACTAAATGTGACAAGGAAAGTATAACTATTATTATTTCAGCAAACTTATAGGGAGAATGATAGAATGATAAAAAATGATTACATACTTAAAATAATAGAAGCTATAGGTGATTTTTTAAAGAGGATAGTAGAACTTTTATCTAAAGAAGAGTTTATTGATGCAGAAAATGAAATGAATGAAACTATGCAGAGACTTTCAGGACTATCTGCAGATACTGTGGAAGTTCTTTCTTATGAACAATTAATTTCTTTAATGAAGCTGGACTGGGAAACTGGAAATAATAAGTGTTTAGTTATAGGAATAATACTCACAAAAAAAGGTGATAAAGCTGCTTTAATGAATGATACTGACAAAAGCTGTAATTACTATTTTAAAGCACTTAATATTTTAATAAATACTTTTGACACAGATGTAGATGAAAGATTAACAAAGTATTTTTCATTTATTGATTATTTAATTGATAAACTTGAAGAGTATGAATTTTCTTTAGAATTAGATGAAAAAATTTTAAAATATTATGAATATATCAGCAGATATGATAAGGCAGAAGATTTACTATTTGATATGCTGGAAAAAAATAATTGGGATCAGTCTTTAGTTATTTCAGGAGTTCAATTTTATGAAAGATTGTTGGAAAAAGATGAAGATGAATTGGTGAATGGAAATTTACCTATTGATGAAGTAAAGCAAGGAATTGAAGACTTAAAGGTAAAGCTGACTTAGGATAGTATATAAAGTTCAAATATCAAAGTTCAAATATTGATGGGTTTCTTCGTCTCAGGAAATCATCATTAATTGTTCTTTGAACTTTGAACTTTAATTCTTTTACAATATATTGCTATTTTTAATACTTTCTACAGCCTTTAAAATTCTTTCTTCATTTTCTACTAAAGCTATCCTTACAAAGCCCTTTCCATGTTCTCCAAAGCTGCTGCCAGGAACTACAATTACACCAGTCTTATCCATAAGGTCAAATGTAAATTCTAAATCTGATTTGTATTTAGGAGGAATTGCTGCCCATACAAACATACTTCCTTTTGGCTTATCTATATGCCAACCTATTTTATTTAATCCATCTGTCAATACAGTGCCTCTTCTTTGGTATGTATTTTTTACTACTTTTACATAGTCATTAGAACCATAAAGTGCAGCTACAGCTGCTTTTTGAAATGGCAGGAACATACCATAATCTACATGAGATTTAATTGTTTTAAGCTGACTAATAATTTCACTATTACCAACAGCAAAGGCAATTCTGCATCCTGGAATACTGAATGTTTTTGATAAAGAGTTAAATTCAATACCGATATCCTTTGCACCAGGTATGCTTAAGAAGCTTCCTCCTATACTTCCATCAAAAACAAGCTCACTATATGCATTATCATGTAAAACTGATATATTGTATTTCTTAGCAAATACAACCAGCTTAATATAAAAGTCTCTTGGAGCTGTAGCACATGTTGGATTATTTGGATAAGACACAACCATTAATTTAGCTTTCTTAGCAATATTTTCATCAATTGCATCAAAATCAATTAAATAATCATTCTCTTTAAGTAAAGGCATTCTATGTATTTCAGCTCCTGCAAGTAATGGACCCACAGTAAAAATAGGATAGCTTGGATCTGGTGTTAAAACAACATCTCCAGCATCTATCAATGTCATTGACAGCTGTTCAAAGCCGCTTTGAGAGCCAAGAAGTGAAACAACTTCATTATTTTCAAGTTTAACATCATAACGAACCTTGTACCAGTCGATAACAGCATTTATTAACTCATTAGTATCTGTTATAGCATACTTATAGTTTTCAATTTTTCCAACTTCATTTTTTAAAAGTTCAATAACATTTGGTGCAGGTGGAATATCTGGTGTACCAATACTAAAATCTATAACATCTATTCCTTCTGAAATAAGTTTTGCTTTTTTTATACTTAATTCTGTAAAAATTGCAGAAGTAAGATTCTCCATTTTTTTAGAAAAAATCATTTATATGCCCCCTAAATGTATTTTAATTTATTACTTATATTATAATTCTAAACTTAGAGAGTTTCAAATTCTTTTAGAAAATATCTTTGATTCATACTGCTAGTATTTAGTTGACAGTTAATTTTTAAAAGTGTAAAATAACATTATATCGAACAAGCGTTCAAGCATAGTATGTTGTAAAATTGGCAATAATAAAAGATTGAATAAATTAAATTTTTATTGAAAAAAGGTGGTTTTATGGGAGAGTTTAGAATAAAATCAAAATTTAAACCTACAGGGGATCAGCCTGAAGCTATTGATAGCTTAGTTAATGGCATTTTAAATGAAAATAGGTTTCAAACGCTTCTTGGAGTTACGGGTTCAGGAAAAACTTTTACTATGGCAAATATTATTGAGAGGCTGCAGAAACCTACACTTGTTTTAGCACACAATAAAACATTAGCAGCTCAGTTATGCTCTGAATTTAGAGATTTTTTTCCGAGCAGCTGCGTTGAGTATTTTGTATCTTATTATGATTACTATCAGCCTGAAGCTTATGTTCCTCAAACAGATACATATATAGAAAAAGATGCATCCATAAATGATGAAATAGATAAATTGAGGCATTCTGCTACTTCAGCTTTGTTTGAAAGAAGAGATGTGGTAATTGTAGCATCTGTTTCTTGTATTTATGGACTTGGAGATCCAGAGGAGTATAAAAAGTTAAGTATTTCATTAAGAGAAGGAATGGAAAAAGACAGAGATCAGATTATAAAAAAGCTTATAGAAATTCAATATGAAAGAAATGAGATTAATTTTGTAAGAGGAACTTTTAGAGTCAGAGGTGATGTGCTTGATATATTACCTGCTTCATCTGACAATAGAGCTATAAGAGTTGAATTTTTTGGTGATGAAATTGAAAGAATAAGAGAGATTGATGTTCTTACTGGAGAAATATTAGGAAACTTAAAGCATGTTGCGGTTTTCCCAGCATCTCACTTTGCTGCATCTCGTGAAAGGATGGAAAGAGCTATTACTCAAATTGAATGTGAATTGGAAGAAAGGCTTAAAGAACTGACATCTCAAGATAAGTTATTAGAAGCACAAAGACTTAAACAAAGAACAAACTTTGATATTGAAATGATGAGAGAGGTTGGATACTGTAGTGGTATAGAGAATTATTCAAGAATTATGG
>JAUZPN010000002.1 GCA_030705885.1 Bacillota bacterium
AGAACAAATTTCATGGTTAAATTTCCTATGTGCCTTGGTTATACAAAATTAAGAAATACTACTTCTCTCAAAGTTGAAGTAATTCTTGCTGCTATAACTCAGCAAATTGTAATTTTAATTGCTGATAAACTAGATAAAAAAACTCATCTTTTATCTATAAAATCTTTAGTAGATTAGTAATTTTTTGGTAAATAAGAGACCTATTAAATTCGCCCAAATTTAGAATCACACTTTTATTATTACTAAAATTAGATGATTCAATTAATACATAATATTTTAGAATGTAAATAGTACACTTTATTATCCACGTTTTACCTTAAAACCATTAATTGTATGACAGCAATGATAGACTAAAAAATGAAGGAAACATAACTTATGGTTATGATAATAATGAAAGTCTGAAATTAAAAACAGATACATCAAGAATAAAAGTTAATAACTATCTTTATGATAGAGAGCAGTATGATTTGAATACAAAATTTTACTATTTAAGAGACCAATACATGAATCCATCAAATATAGATGCATTTTGAAAACCCTAGGGAAAAATGAAATTATAGGAGCAATAGGCGAAGGAGCAAATGGATTTTTAGATGCTATGATTGGTCACGAAAGTTCAATAAAGGTTATCTAAATAAGATAGTCTTTTATTTTTGATAATTAAATATCACGGAAAAGTGATTTAATAGGGGAAAAAGTAAAATAATATGTTAAAATATAATGTAAGCAAATTTTAATAAGAAGAATAGTTTTAGAAGAAAATCTATTTCAATATAAGGTTAAGTCAAGTATGAGAAGTAGGTTCAAAAGAACTATAAGAAAAACTTTGAAGCATATAATTTGAGCAAATAGTTAATTAAGAATTATGGCAGAGGTGTATTGCAGAAGAGATTTGTCTAATATGGTTTCCTTTTATGAAGCTTTTGGAGACTTTAAAATTGTGTATACACTGTCTGCACAATTAACCTGGTCTCATATCAAGAAATTTATATCAATAGAAGATAATATAAAAAGAGAGTTTTATGCAACCATGTGCAATACTATGACACTGCCATATATGTTTATAGCTCTTGCATTTCCTTTTTTCAAGATGAAAACGGAAATAAGTAAACCATTTATAGTGTATAGTAGTTATTTAAAGAGAATTTAAGTATATTAATTTATATCAATAAACTATAAAGTAATTAAGATAAAAATAGGAAAGTAGATTAAATCCACTCTCCTAAATCATGCTATTATTTCTTTTTAATATATTTTCTGATATCAATTGCTACTGCACAAACTATGATTAAACCTTTTACGATGTACTGTAAATATGCATTTACTCCTATAAAGGCAAGTCCGTAGTTTATAACTTGGAATATTAATACACCTGTTATAATTCCACCAACGGTACCAATACCTCCTGAAGTAGAAACTCCACCAACCACGCAGGCAGCGATAGCATCTAATTCATACATGTTTCCTGTATTGTTGGTAGCACTACCTACACGGCCGCCTTCCAAAGCTCCAGCAAATCCATACAAAGCACCAGCCATCATATAGATTAGTATTAAATACTTTGTTACATTAACTCCGGATACTGCAGCGGCTTCATTGTTTCCACCTATAGCATACATATTTTTACCAAAACGTGTTTTGTTCCATAACATCCAAATTAAAACTGTTACAATAATTGCATATACTATAAGGTAAGGAACTGAAAGTGCTCCTGAACCAAAACTTCCTCCAACGAAATGTGTAAACTTAGGATCAAATCCGCCTATAGGTTGTGCTCCATATGGAGGACGATCAAAATAAGTAGAGTTTAAACCATAAACTATAATCATCATACCTAGAGTTGCTATAAATGGAGGTACTTTAAATATTGATACTACTACACCGTTAAGTGTACCAATGATTCCACAGATAATCATAGCAATTAATATAGGGACTATTATAGGAAGCCTCTGAAGATGAGGATACATTCTATAAGCATAGTCTGTAGCTTGAAGTAATGAACCTGATATAACTGCTGCTAGTCCAACCATACGTCCGGCTGAAAGATCAGTACCTTCTGTTATTAGTATACCACCAACCCCTAAAGCTATAATAATACGTGTTGAAGATTGAGTTAAAATATTTTTAAAGTTATTAAGTGATAAAAAATCTGGTGAAAGTGAAACTATTACAATTAGTAATACTAGTAATACTACATAAATTGCATTATTCATTAAAAATTGTGAAGCAGATTTGCCATCTACTGAAAATTTACGTTTTTCCATTATTAACGTCCTCCTCCTATAAGTACATTGCGGATAATCGCATTATTTCTTCTTGATTAGTTTTCTTTGTGTCAACTATTCCTGCAAGCCTTCCATTGCTCATTACCATAATTCTATCAGTAACGCCTAAAAGTTCAGCCATTTCTGAAGAAACCATTATAATACCTTTTCCTTCTGCAGCAAGATTATTCATAAGCTGATAAATTTCAAATTTTGCTCCTACGTCAATACCTCTTGTAGGTTCATCCAGCATAAGAATTTCAGGCTTTATTAAAAGCCACCTTCCTATTATAACCTTCTGCTGATTACCTCCTGATAGAGATCTGATATGAGTCTTTTGTGAAGGAGTCTTTACTCTCATAGAATCTATAACCCATTGAGTATCCTTCTGAATATTTTTATTTGATAAAAGACCAGTTTTCCCAACATAGTTTCCAATATTGGCTATAACTGCATTAAAATCTATAGGAAGTCTGTCAAAGATACCTGTAACACGTCTTTCTTCTGTAACTAAAGCAAATCCATTCTGCATAGATTTTTGTGGATGCGAATTTTCTATTTTCTTGCCGTGCAACATTACCTCGCCTGACTGTATTTTCCTCATACCAAACAGTGCTTCAAGTACTTCTGTTCTTTTAGCACCAACTAGACCTGCTACTCCAAGTATCTCACCTTTTCTAAGATTAAAACTTACATTTTGTATTTTAGGTTGAGTATTTACACTTATATTTTTAACTTCTAATATAACATTTTTAGGTTCGTTTAATCTTTCTGGGAAACGGTTTGACAAGTCTCTGCCAACCATTAAGTTTATAATTAAATCAGTAGTTAACTCTTTTGCTTCCTTTGTAGCAATCCATTGACCATCTCTCATTATGGTAACGTCTTCTGAAATCTTTAATATTTCCTCCATTTTATGAGAAATGTAAATTATGCCTACGTTTTTTTTCTTCAATTTGTCTATTATTCTAAATAAGTGATCAACTTCTTTTTCTGTAAGAGATGAAGTTGGTTCATCCATTACAATTATTTTTGAATCGTAAGAAACAGCTTTTGCAATTTCCACCATCTGCATTTGTGAAACGGAAAGAGTATTTATTTTTTTTCTTGGGTTCAAATCTATACCAAGTTCTTTGAATATGGCGAGAGTGTCTTCATACATTTTTGCTTCATTAATAAACGGACCTTTTTCAGGGTAACGTCCAAGCCATATATTATCAATAATGTTTCTTTGCCTTACTTGGTTTAATTCCTGATGAACCATTGAAACTCCATTGTCTAATGCTTGTTTTGAGTTCTGGAACTCTATTTTTTGACCATTTAAGAATATTTCACCTTCATCCATGTGATAAATACCAAATAAACATTTCATTAATGTAGATTTTCCAGCTCCATTTTCGCCCATAAGAGCATGCACTGTACCAGGTCTAACTTTTAAGTTTACGCCAGATAAAGCCTTTACTCCAGGGAATTCTTTTGTTACATTTTTCATTTCTAAGACATATTTTTTATTTAAATTTTCACTGGCTGAGTTATTCATGGTTTGCCTCCTTTTCTTTCTTAGTTAGAGATTAAATAAAATTTGAAAAACATGAGACACACTGAAGTGCGTCTCATATGAAATTAAATAGAATTATTTGTATGCATTCTGAGCTACGCTGATATTATCCTTTGTAATTGCTACATAAGGAACACGTACTGATTTATCAGTATCAAGTTTCCAGTTTGTTCCTTCAACTACAGATTTACCACTGGCAAGATTAAAGGAAAGATCAAAAGTAGCCTGACCTTGATTTTTAGCATCATTAAGAACTGTTCCCAGCATTTCTCCAGCAGTAATCTTTGTTAATGCATCTGGTATGGCATCAACACCTACTACAGGCATATATTTATCATTTTTAAAATAACCAGTCTTTTCTAGCGAAGCAACAGCTCCTAAAGCCATAGCATCATTGTTTGCAATAACCATTTCAATCTTATCACCTTGTTTTGCAAGCCATGCATCCATCTTGTCTGTTGCTTTAGCAGTATCCCACATTGCTGTGTCTATGGCTAATTCTTCCACATTAATTCCAGCTGCTTTAATTGTGTCTATTACATATTTTGTTCTGGCTTCAGCATCTGGATGTCCTGGTTCACCTTTAAGCAATACGTATTGGATTTTGCCATCTTTGTTCTTATCCCATTTGTCTTTGTTTTTGTTCCACTGATCAACTATCATCTGACCTTGAAGTATACCTGCTTCTTTTGAAGCTGTTCCAACATAGTAAGCTTTATCATAGCCTTGTAGTACAGATGCATCAGGTTCCTTATTAAAGAATATTACAGGTAAGTTTGCTGCTTTAGCTTTGGTAATAACTGTAGGTGCAGCTTTTGGATCTACAAGATTAATTGCCAGACATTTAACGCCTTTTGAAATCATTGTATCAATTTGATCTAGTTGTTTTGATTCATCATTTTGCGAATCATTAACAATTAAGCTTGCTTTATCTTTACCAGCTGTTTCTATAGATCTACGAACGAAGGACATAAAATTATCATCATATTTGTAGATTGCTACTCCTATTTTTGGTTTTGCAGCAGTGCTGACACCAGAACTGGTTTTGCCACAGCCTCCTAAAAGTAATGCAGCAATAATTGGTAATACTAGTAAACTTTTTCTTTTCATTTTTGTACCCCCTAGAAAATTTTATTTGCTTATATTTTGTGTTGTTTTGAAAAGATTATACTTAGTAAAGGTTTACACTAAGCTTATATAATTTTGTTTAATTTCTATGAATAAATAATATCATCAGTTCATATTAAAAATAATAGAAAATAATATGATTTTATATAAAAATTCTACTGTATTTTTATAGGGAACCCTAAAATTTTACTGGCAGATACTTTAAGATTCATTTATAAAAGGAAAAATTATTTTTTCGTATTGAGGTAAATATAGACTGCTTTTGTCAATTATTATTGAGTTAGTAATAAATTTTTTAGGAATCTTTTCACCTCTTGCTGACATTGCTGCATACTTTACTGCCAGATATCCCATATTGAATTGCTGCTGAACCAGTGAAGCCTCAATAACTCCATTTTCAATATAGCTAATCTCTTCTATTGAATTATCAAAGGTTACAAGCTTTATCTTTTCCTTAAGATGCATATCGTCTATGGCTTCAGCTGCACCATCAGAGGCTATGGCGCTTAATGCTATGATTCCGTTCAGCTTATTGTGACTGGAAATCATTTTTTTTGTAAGTTCATAAGCAAGCTTTTTGTCTGACATGCAGTATTCAATAGCTGCAATTTTTACATCAGGGAATTTACTAAAGGTACTTACAGCACCTGCCTCTCTTTCCTCAGCATTTTTAGCGCCTTTTACAAAATTTATGATTCCAACAGTAGATTCTTTTCCTACTAAGTCAATAAGCTTCTCTCCTAATTTTTGTCCTGCAGCTTTATTATCAGAAGCTATATATCCAGTTATTTTATTAGTACTTATTGCTGAATCTACTATTATTATTGGGATTTTTTTATCAAAAATTTTAGAAGTGACTTCACTGAGCGCTTTATAGTCTGCAGGGGCAAGTATTATTCCATCAGATTTACCGTTAGAAGCCTGATTAAGTTCTCTTAGCTGTTCGGACACGTCAGTTTCTTTCATTGGACCTATAAAGTTTAAGTTTACATTAAACTCTTTTGCTGCCTCATTAGCACCTAGTTTTACACTATCCCAATAATCTCCATTACTCATTTTGGCAATGAAATCTATATTTTTTCTATTTTCTGTTTCATTTTCAGTATTAGAATAACTGCAGCCAGTTAAAAAAGAAGAGGTTAATAGAGTAATAAATAATAGAAATTTTATTTTTGACATTTTTTGTCCTCCTGGTCGTCTTTTAGAAGAGGAAGCCATACTTTTACCTTAGTTCCTTCTTCAGGCTCACTTTCGATATTAATTCCATATTCTATTCCAAAACTCAATTGAATTCTTTGATGAACATTCTTTACTCCTACACCTGCAGCACTTTTTTTCTTAAAATCTGTTGTAAGTAAAGCTTCAACAGTTTCTTTGTTCATACCAAGGCCATTATCAATTACTTCAAACAATAACTTATTTTCTGCTATAGCTGCAGATATAATGATGCTGCCTTCATCTACCATGTACTCAATTCCATGATATATAGCATTTTCTATAATAGGCTGGAGTATTAATTTTATAGTCTTATATTGGAGAACCTCCTGAGACACATGAATTTCATATTGAAATTTATTTTTATATCGTATCTTTTGTATTATGAGATAATTTCTTGCATGTTCAAGCTCTTCGCCTACGGAAATAATATTTCTGCCACGACTTATACTTATACGAAACAATCTGGCAAGAGAAGTTACCATGGTTATTACATCATCACTTTTACCGTTTTCAGCCATCCATACAATAGAGTCCAAAGTATTATATAAAAAATGTGGATTGATCTGAGCCTGCAAGGCATTAAGCTCACTTTTTCTAAGTGCTTCCTGTTCTACTACTATCTGATCCATTAACTGTTTTATTTTGTTCACCATCATATTAAAAGTTTTTGACAAATGAACAACTTCATCTTCACCTTTTATGCTTACATTTACATCAAAGCTTCCTTCTTCAACCTTTTTCATTGACTCTTCTAACTGCTTTATTGGTTTTGTAATTTTAGCAGAGATAAATATGAATATGATTGCTAGAAATATTATTGACAATAACAATATCCATACTGAATATGTCATAACCTCATTTTTGGAGGCTACCAATTCATTCATATAAAATATGCCAACTATTTTCCAGCCTATATAATTAATTGGTTTTATGGTCACTAAATGCTTGGAATCACCTGAATCTTCAAAAAAATTAGTATAGGAATACTTGGATATATTTTCATTATTTTCGTGTTTTAGTCCAGCATAAATCAAATTTTGCTGAGGGTGATAAATGATATTCCCATCGGAATCTATAATATAAATGTAGCCAATTTTCCCTAAGCTAGCTTTCTCACAGAGTTTATTAATCGAATTAAAATTAACATCTATAAGGAGAATTCCTTGGGTTAAACTTCCATTATAATAAAAGGATATTGTCCTAGTGTGAGATATTACCCAATTATATTTTCCGTCAAATAAATTCTGAACATGGGGATAAGAAAATGATATGTCCTGAAGATTAGATATAGATTTTTTAAACCAGTCCTGTTCTGAAACATTAAGACCAGCTTTGAGCTTATTAAAGGGTGAACCTTGAATCAACTGGCCTTTATCAGTAAAAATTGATATAGAAACTATATCATCTCGTGTATCACAAATTCCATCCATCTGTTCTTCAATTTTAGTGCTGGGAAGAGATGGAGCTTTATTAATGCTGCTTTTCAAAAGGTTGGATATTGATGTTATGCTGCTTTGATAATAGTCCACGTTTACACATAATTGGTCTATTATTTGAGCTTTGCTCATCTGAATATTTTGAACTGCTGCATTTGAATATTTACTATAGAAAATAAAGCCTATAAGCAGCATAGCTAAAATAGTAGTAAGAGTGAAAGATATTGTAATTATAAAATGAATGCTTTTCATTTTTAATGCTTTTAAAATTAATGAAAACATCTCTTTTGTTTTTTTGAAAAAATTGTCCATAGTGTACTCCATTCTGCAGCATAAAGATAGCTCTACTTAAAACTATAAGTTTAGGTATTTTAAAATAAATAACAAGTCTAAGGCTTTTCAAAAACCTATAAATTAAATCAATGTTATAGTTACTTTTCAGACTAATGAAATTTTGAAAAGCTCTTAAATGTTGATTCTAAATTCAGAGGGCGACAGACCAAATTTTTTTTTGAAGCTATAACTAAAATAATTGGCATCAGGGTATCCAACTCTTTCAGCTATTTCAAAAGCCTTCATATTAGTAGTCTTTAAAAGCTCTTTTGCAGCATCCATCCTTATTTGTGTTAAGTAATTTATGAAAGTAGTTTTTGTTTCTTTTTTGAAAATAAAACTGAAATAGGTGGGACTTATATGAAGATAATCGCAAATAGTATTTATTGACATTTCATTATTCTGATAATTTTTCTTTATAAAATTCTTTGCTTCATCAACTAAAAGCTTGCAGTTATCCTGTCTGTCCTTAGTAATATATTTCATGGTACGTATTGCAATGTTCTTGAACCAATTTTGAATTTCTCCTATACTTTTATAGGAATACATTTCTAAATATAAATTAGAGTTAGAGCCAAATATATCCTCAATGTCTACGTTAGAGTTTTTTACAGCTTTTAAAATAGAGGTAAGTACTTCCATAAGGTAAATTTGATAATCTTTATAAGAAGCTTTAAAATTTGAAATTTCATTGAAAATCCAATCAATAGTTGAACTTACTTCTTCTATCGTGCCAACCTTTATAGAACTTTCCAGGGCATGCTCCTTTGAATCATCAAATACTATTCTATCTGCACTTTTAGGTTCAATATCTTCAATACAGATAATTCTGTTGCTTCCCATAAAAAGCTTATAATCTAGAGCAGTTATTGCACTTGCATAAGATCGATTGATAGAAATAACATCGGGATAAACATTACCAATTCCTATGGTCACAGTGTTATTTAAAAATTTTTCGATAGTTTGTTTTAATTCTTGCATAACAGAAAAGTTTTTTTGGGTCACTTCATTTTTATAACTTTCAGAAGAAATATGTATAATGACGACAAACTCATTGTTAAGAAATACTGGCCCAAATTCATACTTAGTTGTTATTTCTTCAGCAATGTTAAGCACAGCAAAGTTTAAAAGTTCTTTTTCTTGTTGAATTACTGCATTGAATGAGTGATCAAGGGATGGATCGTTAGGTGCAGTTAATTTATGATCAATTTTATCAATGCTGACAACTGATACAACATAGTTACTTTCATTTAAATTTAAATTGTAGCTTCTGGCTTTTTCATCTATTTCTTCCTTGGTAAGTGTGGTCGTTACTAAAGAAATAAGAAATTTTTCTTTTAAAACAGCAAGACTTTTTTTATAGTATTCTTTAAGAGAATCTATATCCTTTTTTTCTTGAAATTCCTTGTCAAACTGTGACTTAACTTTTATTAGTATATTAGTGAGCTCAGTGGCAGAAATAGGCTTAAGCAAATACTCCATAACATTATAAGAGATAGCTTTTTGAGCATAATTAAACTCATCAAATCCTGTCAGTACTATAATTTTTGTCATGGGATATTTTTCATTAACTGCTTTACAAAGTTGCATTCCATCCATGTAAGGCATTTTAATGTCTGTAATTACAAGGTCCGGAAGTTCCTTTTCCATGATTTCTAATGCTTCCTTGCCATTTTCAGCAGCTCCTATAATTTCAAAGCCATATTTTATCCAATCAATTTTTTTTAGGATGCCATCTCTAACTTCTTCTTCATCATCTACAAGAAGTAACTTATATTCATTCATAAAAAATGTTTCACCTACAATTCTGTACATTAAGATATATATAATATATCCCAATATTTAATTGTTTTATGCAAAGAATAAAAAGCTAAACTTTTTAATATAATCCAGAAAATTTTTAAAATTGCTGTTGATTTTGAAATTGAAATATAATTTAACTATTTTCTTAACTACAGGAAAAGCAGCATATTTAAGCCTTCTTTCTTGGCCTTTTTTATCCTTTAGTTTTTGAGATGTAATTATTGGAATATATATTATAGTATAAATTTAAAATCTTTATATTTTCTTTATATTTTTTCTATAAATTTCATACATTTTATATTCTATATTTTTAAGTATATAATCCGAAAATTCTAATACATACCACCTTCTGAAGAATTTTACAAGCATGGATATTTTCCTTGGTGAAATGTAAGAATTTTATTGAATTATACGTATTGTAAGAGTTATATAATTGGAGGCTTTAAAATGATAGAATTAAAAAATGTATGGAAAAACTTCAAGATGGAGAATACAGAACATAAGGTGCTTAAAGATATTAATCTTACTATTGATGAGGGAGAATTTATTACTATAATGGGACCTTCAGGAGGTGGAAAATCAACACTTTTATATATTTTGTCCATGCTGGATACCGTAAGTTCAGGAGAATTCAGCTTTGATGGAAAAATAATAGACTTAAAAAGGGAAAAAGAGGTAGAGAATATAAGACAAAAAAATATAGGACTTATTTTTCAAAATTCAAATTTAATAGCAAGCTTAACTCCTTTGGAAAACCTGCTTTTAGCCATGAACAGCAGGGCAGGAAAAAGAGAAAAGAAGGAAAAGTGCCAGGAGTTATTAAACATGGTAGGACTTCTGCAAAAGAAAAATGCAAAGGTAACAACTCTTTCAGGAGGAGAAGCTCAGAGGGTAGCTGTAGTAAGAGCACTTGTAAACAATCCAAGGTTTATATTCTGCGATGAACCTACAGGTGCTTTGAATTCTGAAAACGGGAGCAGAGTAGTAGAATTATTATTAAAAGTAAAGGAAAATACGGGCTGCTCAATAGTCATAGTGACCCATGATGAAAGTATAGGAAAATTAGGAGAGAGAAGATTTTTCTTGAAGGATGGTGTTTTAAATGAATTGGTTTAATTTATTTAAAACCTATAACTTGAAGAACTTCAAGAAAGAAAAACTGATACTATTATTTACTGTGCTTTCTATTTTCATTACTGCAACTTTATCTCTTGTGGTTCCAATACTTTCAGAAAATATGAGTAGATACAATGAGAAGAGCTTTACTCAGGCTAATGGAGGAACTTTGTTTGTAAAAGCAGATTTTAAGTCTGAGGCTTTTGATGAAGAACTAGATAAACTAAAAGGTGAAGGCTGCACTGTAACTTATAAAAAAATTAATTCGGCTTTTTTTATTAAAACTAGTGGTGGCAAATTTTATGGAAGACTTATTTCTGGAGAGCCTGGATTAAAGCAGGATGAGATTATACTTGGAGCTTCCATGGCAAAGAATCTTGGAGTAAAAGCAGGTGACAGGATTAATATAAAAGATACTGATGGAACCAAAACTTATACTGTTAAAAAAATAGAAAGTATCCCTGAAGGACTTACCAATGATGAAACTATAATAGGTTATGGAAAAATTGGCGGTGAGCTTTCCTATGGAGATTTAGTGTATATAAAAGGAAATATTGATGGAGATGTGCTTAAAAAGAGATTAAAAGTGAGGGAAGATGGCTTTAGCTATAGCTCTGTAAAGGATAAAAAGCAGGAGCTTGAAAACAGTACGAAACAGCAGATTGCTTCCTTTGGTATACTTACTACTATGGGATATATACTGTCCTCAGCAGTAATAATAACTACTTCTATTATGCTCATTATAAGGCGGAAAAGGGATATATCTATAATGAAACTTTTGTCCATAAAAAATAAAGCTATTAAAAATGCAATGAGGATGGAATTATCTGTTATTATTTTGGCTCCAGTGATTTTAGCTGTCATAGCAGCAATTTTTATATCAAAATATATACTAATAGTGAACTATATACCTGAAGGTATCACACTTACAGAGCAATTTAAAATTCTAACAGAAGGCATGCTTATGAATATTATCTTTTTTGAGATATTTTCAAACCTACCTCTTTTAATTATAAATGATTTTAAAGGCATATGGCTCTTAAGAGAAAATGAAGAAAAGAGCAGTATCATAAAGAAGAGGATATTCATATATCTAGCAATATTAATTCCAATTGTACTTTTTATTTACTCAGTTTTTATAGGGAACTCCTTAAATGTAGCTACTTCTTTAGGAATAATATTTGTAATCATGCTGTTTGTAGTAGTAAGCTCCCTGTTAATAAAAATTTTTTCATCCATACATTATACAAATAAATTTTTTATGTATTCCTTCAAGAATATAAAGAAAAATTTTTTGACTTTTGTACTTTTAATAGTAAGTTTTTCTATTACACTAATGTTTTTAATGATTTCTATGAATTTAAATAAGAACGTAAAGGATAGTATGCATAAAACACTGAATAATTCTTTGCCATACAATTATATGGCAGCTAAAAAAGATAATTTGGATATAGAAGAAATACTTAATGAAAGAAAAAGTGGTGTAGAAGGTTATAATATATATTATATTTCTAATGCCAAGGTACTGAATGAGGGGATAGAATCCAGAGCTGTGATGTTAAATGAAGTGAAAAGTCAGGATTTTAGTCTTGGAGTAAAAATGGTAAGTGGAGAAAAACTTTTTCAGGGTGAAGAGGGCTGTTTGATTACTTCAAAATACCAAAAACAAAATAACTTAAAAATTGGTGATATGCTTCATATTTCATATGAGGACAAGGTTATAGATATAAAAATAAAAGGTGTTTACGATAATTCTATAATAAATAGTATGGCAATATTGCTTCCGTATAAAGGCTACAGCAGTATTCAACAGTTTTATATCAAAGCTTCTAAGGGGAACTGGATGGACAAATTGGGAGATAATCCTGTTGTAGCTATAGATACCTTAGGAAGTGCACTTTCTGCATATGTAGCTAAATTTACAAATATATTTAGAATGCTTTCTGTTATGGTTATATTTGCTTCTTTAATATTTAATATAAATCTTCTAAACATAACATTTATAGAAGAAAGAAAAGAAGAAACAATAATACGGGCTTTAGGGATAGGAAAAGGCTTTATATCCAAGGTGTATTTATTAAAAGGAATTATACTAGGTGTAGTTTCCTGCATTTTGGCCTATGGATTTTATATATTGGTTTCAAAACTACTTCTTACACTGATGGGAGTGACTGCGGTATATTCTATAAGTGATATACTTATATTGATAGCCTGCAGCGCTGCTTTAATTACAGTTACTTTCATATATCCTTTTATAAAAATGAAAAAGTATGCTTCTTATGAATTTTTAAGAGAGAATTAGAGTGGTATAATTAATGTGGGTGATGATTGTGAATAATATATTGATAATAGACGATGATACAGATATAAGGGAAATGCTTGAAAATTATTTTTCAAGAGAAGGCTACAGCACTTTTTCTGCTTGCAATGGTGAAGAAGGGTTAATTCTAGCAAAAAGTGCTGATCCTTCAGTAGTTCTTCTAGATGTGATGATGCCTAAGATGGATGGGTACACTATGCTGTCCAAGCTCAGGGAATTCAGCAATGTTCCTGTTATTCTGCTTACAGCCAAGGGAGAACAGCTTGATAAGATTAAAGGCTTCACAAAAGGCTGCGATGACTATATAGTTAAGCCTTTTGATTTTACAGAGTTATCTCTAAGAATTTCAGCAATACTAAGAAGGACCGGAAAATCAAATGTAAATGAGGAAAGCACTATATATGTAAAAGATTTAGAGATAGATCCATTGGAGCACAGGGTGCAGAAGTGCGGAGAAGAAATAATACTCACTCCTAAAGAATTTGATATATTATATACTCTGGCTTCAAACAAAGGAAGAGTTTATTCCACAAGGACGCTGTATGAACTTATATGGAAGGACACATTTTTAGAGAATGATAATAGCGTGATAACTCACATAAGAAATTTAAGAGATAAGCTTGGTGACAGAGTAAAGGAAGGCAGATATATAAAAACTATATGGGGAATGGGGTATAAAATTGAAAAGGATTGTTAGTCTCAGAGCTGAATTAGTTATAATAGCTGCATTAACAATAGTTTTTTCATTTTTCGTAGGAATGATAGCAAAAGGTTTTGGTGTAGCAAGTTACAGCAAAAGCCCTGATTATAGAATGAATTATATTTATTCTGGTGGTGTAGCACCTGTTGAAAAAAAACTAAAAAAAGAGAACATGTCAGATCCCATAGAACTTCAAAAATTTTTAGATAAAGAAGGTTCTTTTGAAATTGGATATAACTTGTGTATCACAGATAGTGAAGGCAATGTAATTGCTGCTAGCAATAAAGATGTAAAGAAAATTGACAGAGATAAAATTCAGGCTGGCGGCAGGCATTATGCAGTATCACCTGATAACAATGAAGGAAGTTTTAAAGTAGATGGCTGTGATTATCTTAAAGAAGGTTATTATTTGTATTATTCATATCTTGGCTATGGTAAAGACGATCAATTAGCTGCATTATGGGCTTTAGTTGGTTTTGTAATCTTATTTCTTATTTTAATATGGAGAAGAGTATCCTATATTTCCAGGATGAAATCTGCAGTAAATAACATTGCAGAAGGGAATCTAAGCTACAGAGTCCCACTGAAATATAGGGATGAGCTCAGAGAATTGGCAGAAGGAATTAATTATATGGCATCTGAACTTGAAAATGAAGAGAAAAAAAGAAATGAGTTTTTAACTAATATATCTCATGATCTAAGGACTCCTCTTACCACAATTTTAGGTTATATAGATATGATAAAGAAGGAAAAATATGATTCTAAAGAAGAAATGGCTAAATATATAAATGTTATGGAAAGGAAGGGAGTATTCTTAAGAAAGATGCTGGAGGACTTTTTTCAGTATTCAAAACTTGCATCTAAAGACATAGAACTTAATTTTAGCAGAATAGAGTTAAATGAGGTGGGAAGACAGGTGTTTGAAGATGAATGCACAGCCTTTGAAGAAAAAAGGTTAAAACTCAGTCTTAAGCTGTCACAAGAGCCTATTTATACTGAAGTTGATCAGGAACTTTTCATAAGAGCCATAAGTAATCTTATAAGCAATGCATTAAAATATTCCAAGGCAGATACTACAGTTATGATAAATGTTTCAGGGCAAAAGCTTAATAATTTAAGCTATGGAGTTTTTTCTATAAGCAATGTTCCGAAAGAGCCTATATCCAAAGAAGAACTTATAAGTTTTTTTGAAAGGCTGTATAAAAAAGATAAAGCAAGACATGAGGAAGGAAGCGGTTTAGGTTTATCAATTGTAAAAGATATTGTTGAGCTTCATGGAGGAAATGTTAAAGGAACAATTGAAGGGGAAAGATTAATAATTAAAATTAATGTAAAAATAAATTATACACAATGAATGGAGTACAAAAGGGAATGGATGTTAATGTTTTTATTATTTTATTAAAGTATATGGAAATAATTACCCTTATTTTTATTATCATAATTTTTGTATTAGTCAACTTATATCCACTTTTAGTTTATAAGTCTCCTGTAACAAAATTAAAAAGGTATAGATTTGATGTGATAATTATTTTAGGCTTTCCTGCATTACAGGATGGGAAGATTTCTCCGATAATGAGAGAAAGAGTTATAAAAGCAGTTGAATTATTTAATAAGGGATACGCTAATAATATTATATGTTCGGGTGAAGGAGTCTATAATAAATATATTGAAGCAGATGTTATGGCTAACTTTGCAGAATCATTAGGTATTCCAAATAGTTGTTTAATTAAAGAGGATAAATCAAAAAATACATATCAAAATATACAAAACTCAATAAAGATAATGGAAGGTAAAAATTGGTCATCAGCACTGGTAGTAACTTCTCCTTGGCATTTAAGACGTGCTAACTATTTTTTATCAAAATTCAATATCACATATCAAATGGAAAAATCGTACTATCCAAAAGAATTCTCTTATCTTTATATTATTGCTATATATATGTGGGAAAATTATGTAATGACCAAAACTAAGATAAAAAAACACTAATGCTATACTGTTGAGTGGGGTAATAAAATATTAGCTGTATATGTTTGAATAATATTATTATATGTGTTAATATAATTGTAATTATATATTTACAGCTAGTTATCAGCTGTTTATCGGTTGAACAAATTTTTATTTGATTTCAAGAGAATCTGACTTTTGGGGTGGAAAGTCCTTATTGGACTATCCACCTTTTTATTTTTAAGGAGGGAATTATGGAAAAAACATTATTGAGCATTGTATTAATTCTCATTTTTACTAAGATAGGAGGAATAATAAGCAGAAAATTAAAAATGCCAGAAGTTCTCGGAGCATTAATTTCTGGAGTTATACTTGGACCTGTTGTATTGAATATTGTACAGTATGATAATAATATTAAGCTGCTTGCAAATCTTGGAGTGATTATGCTGATGTTTCTAGCAGGTCTTGAAACCAATGTAGAAGAGTTTAAAAAATCAGGGCTGTCTGCATTTATAATAGCAGTAGCTGGTATAATACTTCCACTTGTTTTAGGAACCATAAGTGCATATATGTTTTTTAATAATTTTTGGGAGAATTTATTTGTAGGTGTTATTTTGACTGCAACAAGTGTGAGTATTACAGTGGAGACTCTTAAAGAACTTGGAAAACTTAATACAAGATCAGGAATAAATATTCTTGGAGCAGCAGTAATTGATGATGTTTTAGGACTTATACTTATATCTGTAGTTTTAGCTGTAGCTCAAACTTCCAGCTCAAATTCAGGAAGCTTGGGGGTATTATCAATTTTATATGTTTTGGTTAAAATTGTTTTGTTTTGTATTCTTTCAATAGTAGGAGTTATTTATATACCTAAAATTTTAAATAAATTTAGTGAGTATACAAAACCAGGTAGAGAACTGCTTACTTTTTCTATAGCCTTTGCTATATTAATTGCATTTATTGCTGAAGAATTGGGAATAGCATCTATAACTGGTGCATATATAGCTGGACTTATACTTTCATCGCTTACCCATAAGGAGTATCTGGAGAGAAATGTGAAGGCAATTTCATCAGGCTTTTTATCGCTGATATTTTTTGCAAGTGTTGGAATTGAATCAAATTTAAAGGGAATTAATTTAGAAGTGATTTATATTACCTTGACCATGTTTATTATAGCTGTTGTGGGAAAAATAATAGGCTGCGGCGGGGCTGCAAAGCTGTTAAAAATGACTACAAGTGAATCAATTCAGATTGGAACAGGTATGATTTCCAGGGGAGAGGTTGCTATAATTACTGCCAATATTGGACTACAAAAAGGAATAATTTCAGAAGAAATATTTCTTCCTACATTAATTGTTGTAATATTGACTACTATTATAACACCTATTTTGCTTAAATTAGCATTTTCGCATAGAATCGAAAAAAGTGTTTAGAAATTAAACTTATATTGATTAAACAAAATATAAAAAGCTGATATAGGAATACTTGCATAATGATATATGTAAAACAATAAACATATTTTTATTCTTATTCACATAGTAATTATTGTAGTAATATGTTTTAGGAGATAAATATGCCAACAGGAAGTTTAAAAGTTCAGGCTTTTGAAGGAGATACGTATAAACCTATAGAAAATGCTAAAGTTACTATATTAGGTGTGAGCAATAAAAATGTTACACAAAATGCTGCAACAGATTCTTCAGGTGTTACAAGGGAAATTGAGCTTGATGCTCCGCCAATGCAATATTCAGAAGTACCAAGTAAAAACATTCCATATAGTCTTTATGATGTTATGATTGAAGCTCCAGGATATAATAATCTTGTTATAAGGGGATCACAAATTTATCCTGAACGTGTTGCACTTCAGGATTGCAGACTTCAAAAGACTGGAATGAGACAGGGGCAAATGCAGGAAATTATTGTGCCCGCCAATACTTTGGTAGGTGATTTTCCACCAAAGATTCCGGAAAGCCCAATTAAAATACCTGAGCAGGAAGGAAGCGGTTTTGTTGTCTTAGATCAAGCAGTAGTACCTGAATTTATAGTTGTGCATGCAGGGGCACCAAACAATACTTCAGCAGCAAATTATACTATAAGATATAAAGATTATATTAAAAATGTTGCATCTAGTGAAATATTTTCAACTTGGCCTGAAAGTACTATAAGGGCAAATGTGTATTGCATTAATTCCTTTACACTAAATAGAGTATTTACAGAATGGTATAGAAATAAGGGTAAAAATTTCACAGTTACTAATTCTACAGCTTATGACCAGGCGTTTAGCTATGGAAGGACTATATATGCCAATATAAGCAGAATTGTAGATGAATTATTTACAACATATGTTAAAAGACCAGGCGTAAAGCAGCCACTATTAACACAATACTGTGATGGGATAAATGTACAGTGTCCTGGATGGCTTACACAATGGGGCAGTAAGTATTTAGGAGATAAGGGATACGTTCCATATAATATACTTACACATTTTTATGGTACTAATTTAAGTTTATCTACAGCTCCAAAGGTATCAGGTATTCCTTCATCATATCCAGGATATTCACTTGGTATAGGGTCAAGCGGACTGCCAGTAAGAAATATACAGACATATTTAAATGTTATCTCAAATAACTATCCGGCTATACCTAAATTGAGAGTAGATGGTTTGTATGGAACAAGTACAAAAAATGCAGTAGCTGCTTTTCAAAGAATTTTTAATCTTTATCCTACTGGTGTGGTAAATTACCCTACTTGGTATAGAATTTCTGATATTTATACAGCAGTTAGTAAAATAGGGGAATCTAGATACAGAAATAATTATAGAAAAAATATATTTATTCCACCAGTGCCCTTCAATTATCGTGAAGAAAATATACCAAGTGTATCTTATTATGAAGATGAAAATGATTAATAACAGTATCTTATGGGAATTTTTTTGATGGTTATTATAAAAATACTCTCCTCGGCAATGAGGTGAGTATTTTTAATGATTTTCTTCCTATTGTAAGAAAATCTTAATTTATAGATTCTCTTAAATACAAAGAAAATTATCTATATTTGAACTTTGATATCTGAATTTTAAACTAATGGGTGGCACAGGATATGCAGGGATCAAAGGAACGTATTATTCTTCCAAGTTCAGGATTACCTTCACTGTTTCCAAGTTTTGTACCAATCAATGCTTTTTCAGCAGGTCCATGAATACCTTTTTCATCTATTGGTGATAGATTCCAACCTGAAGGAGTAATAATATCATAATATTTAATGACTTTATTTTCAATCTGAACCCAGTGACCTAGTGTGCCTCGTATTGTATCTGTAAGTCCAACTCCAAAAGCACTGTTTGGCATCTCATAAATCCTTTGATTATTGTTCTTTATCTCAATTCTATTGACTATATTATCCATTATTTTAATGATTTTTTGAGTCTCAAGTACTCTTGCAGTATTTCTATCCATACATGAGCTTCCTTTAGTATACTCTCCAGTTATCATCATTCTTGCCAGAGGTCCGCCTTCCATAGGAAGTCCTTTATATCTTGCAGCTTTCACAAAAGAATATGCATCTGTTTTTTTGAGGTCAACTTCTTCAATTTCTTCTATTCCAGGTTTTTCTATAGTTTCATCACTTAAGTACCAGGAATATCGTATGTTTTCATTAATATTATTGATATCCAGCAGTTGTCTTTTCCCATTTATCATTACACCAGGTTTTACATAACTTATTTCTGGTTCTTTATAGTTATTAAAGAGACCATAACTCATGTAGTTTGAATAAGATTCTCCCTTTTCAAAGTAGTCTTGGTAGTACTTAGATATGATATTCATATCTTCAAGCATATACATTTCTATAAAGTCTTTGATTTGAGTTATTATTGATTTTACCTTTTCAAGTTTATAAGCATCTATATTTACTGTTATTCCTCCAAGAAAAATGCCGTGATTGTGGGGAGCCTTTCCACCTAATACAGCCAGTCCCTCATGAGCTAATCTGCTGTATTGTATGCTTTTAATATAATGGTCAGATAATCTTTTATTTAATTCTTCTGGCAATCTATAATCAGTATATTGCTGAGGTGAAACAGGATTTATATCTGGCAGCTTTACATAATCAGGCAATGTTAAAAAATAGAACTGTCTTAGATGGTTTTGCATTATTTCAAAGCCATGAATTAAATCTCGTATATACTGGTCATTTATATCTATAGTTATTTTAAGTGCGTTTTCAAGTGCCAGGGAGGAGGCTATTCCATGAGAGGTTGAGCAGATCCCGCATATTCTTTCAGTAAAATATATAGCGTCTAGAGGAGATCTTCCTTTTAACATTTTTTCAAAACCTCTGAATAATAATCCGCTTGTTTTAGCATTTGTCACTATGTTATTTTCTACTTCAGTGCTTATATCCAAAAATCCGCTTATCCTAGTAACAGGATCAATTTTTATATTTATTTTTATCCCACCCTTATTATTAATATCTAACAAATGGTTCCATTCCATCTGGAAAATGCGGCTGAGCACAGCCTATACATGGTGAATTATCTTGCACCGGCCAGTTTACATAACCATTCCATTTTCGTCTAGGACAGTCAGTTTTGGTTACAGGACCTCTGCAGCCAATTTTAAACATACAACCTTCATCCCCAACTTTTTTTGCAAACTGTTTCTTGTCGAAATAACCTCTTCGTGTGCAATTATCGTGTATAGTAACACTATAAAATAATAGAGGTCTTCCGTCTTCATCAAGTTCAGGCATGCCAAATCCAACTAAATGGGCTATCGTCCCAATTACCCAGTCAGGATGGCTGGGGCATCCGGGAGCCCGTATAACCTCTCTATTTAAAACTTCTTTTGCACTTTTACTTTCTGAAGGATTAGGTTTTGCAGCAGAAATTCCTCCATAAGAAGCACAGGTTCCGACAGCAATAACGTACTTGGCTTTTTCACCAGCCAGCTTTACTGCATCCAGAGATGTTATAGGTTTTCCTTTATAATTTGCTATTATATTGTAAAGTCCATTTTCTTTAGTAGATATTGCACCATCTACTAAAAGAATAAATTCTCCATTTAATGTATCAAGAAACTGTTCAAAAGCTTTTTCACCTTCAGTACCCATTAATGTATTGTTAAATTTTAAGTTTATGAGCTGCGTTAAAATATAGAAAATGCCAGGATTTTCACCATTTATGAAAGATATTATATTTCCTGAACAACCTGTAGCTTCAAGCCATATAGCATCTATTTTTTTTGCTTTGTTTTCGCGCAGCAATGTCAATGTTTCATCAGTAATTATTTCGGATATAGATTTTTTACTAGCATTTAAGGGACAATCTTTATTATTCATTATATATAAACCCCTTCTACTTAATTGTTCCAACTTTAGGAAGGTTAGATAAAATAGAAATCATTCCATGGCATTTATTAAATTCAGCACTTAAATCTTTTCCGGCTATTAGTCCAAAGTGACTTGCTCCTCCCCAGGTCGCTTCATTGCTCACATCATAAACTACTCCATTTACTGCTACATAAGCAGGTTTACCACCAGTGCCATTAAAATTAGAAAGTTCACTAATAGTGAATTCCGTAGTTTGCCTACTTTTAGTTTTTATAATATCTTCTTGAAAGTATCTATATAATTCATCTGTAATTTTTATTGTATGATTAATTTGTCTGAATAAATGAACTTCAAGATATTGTCTTTTGTATGGGCAGAATGCAGATGCAATAGCATTCTTTAAGTGTATAATTTCTAATTGCGTTTTTTCTAGTTCATCAAACTTTTGAGCAATATCAAAACTATCCATGTAAGCTCCTTAATTTAAAAATCACTTCATTTACTACTTTATGTTTAAATTATGGAATTAGAACATTACTTATTGATGAGATAAGTACAGCTCTGTTAGATAAATTAAAGTTCTTTTTATAAAATATTTACTTGTATATAGGTCGGTAATAATGCGAATAGTATAAATACTGAAGAAAATTTATATGTTTCAAAAAAATTAAATAAATAAAAACGGTATTGACAAAAATAATTTTATGACATAATATAAGTATATAAGAAACTACTAATATATTAACCGAAGATGATGGGAGGTAGACAACTATGTTTTCAATTTTTGGGAAAAACAAATTTAATTCTGTAAGTGTTCATGACTTAAATGATAAACTTAAGAAAATAAATTTAATTGATATAAGGGAACCATATGAATATAGCAGCGGGCATGTTCCAACTGCAAAGAATATTCCAATGGGTACAATTCTGACTCAGCCTGAAAAATATCTTAATAAAGAGAAAGAATATCATATTATCTGTCAGTCTGGAGGGAGAAGTTCAAGGACCTGCAGCGAATTATCTTCCAAAGGATATAGGGTGGTCAATGTGGCTGGCGGAACAGGCTCGTATATTCTTCCTTTAGAAAGATAAAATTAATAAAGATATTAAAATAAAAATATTGAGGGGGTAATGATTATGGCAAAAGAATTAAATAGCAGTGAATTTCAAAGCGAGGTTTTAAATGGTAGTGGTACAGCACTAGTAGATTTTTCAGCAACATGGTGTAGACCTTGTAAAATGCTTGCGCCAATAGTTGATGAATTAAGCACAGAAATGCAAGAAAAAGCAAAAGTGTTTAAGGTAGATGTGGATAAAAGCAGTGATATAGCTGAAAAGTACAAAATTACAGGAGTACCTACTGTAATAATATTTAAAAATGGAACAGCTGTTGATAGAATAGTAGGTTTTCAACCAAAAGGTGTTTTGAAAAGTAAATTAGAACAGTATTCATAATAAATGAGAAAATTGATTATGAGTAAGAAAGAAAAATGAATTATGGCTTTAAGAATAGAGGAAGTTTTTGGTTTATAAAAAAGATTCTCAAGATGGAAATGAAATATTGTCATTTTGGGAATCTTTTTTTGCAGATATAAAATTTAAATAGCTATTTTTCATCCAAATAATGGTTGACAATTTGATTTTAAAGTAATATAATTCAACTATAGTATAGTACGATTATAGTACAATATTAAAGGGGGATAATATGGATAATAGTAAAGAAATGTATAAAGAGAAATCAAAACAAACATTTAGCAATCAAGCAAATATTTATGACGCAACTTATTATGGAAAACATGCAAAGAAGTTATATGCTAGCGTAATTGAGAAGGTAAATGATTTTAAATGTACAAAGGTTTTAGATGTAGGATGTGGAACAGGAACAATACTTTCTTTGTTATCTAAAAATGAAAGCATTAGTCTTTCAGGAGTAGACTTATCAGAAAAAATGCTAGATATTGCAAAGCAAAAATTAGATGATAGGGTTGAATTGAAGTTAGGAGATTCAGAACAAATACCTTGGGCGAATCAAACTTTTGATGCAATTATTTGTACAGACTCCTTTCATCACTATCCTGAACCAGAAAAAGTATTGTATGAAATATTAAGAGTGCTTAAAAAAGGAGGGCATTTAATAATTGGAGATCCATGGATGCCTTCACCTTTTAGACAAGTTACCAACAGATTATTGAAATATAGTAAAGATGGTGATTATAAAATATATTCAAAGGCAGAAATAATTAAATTGCTTACAAGATGCGGATTTAGTTCAGTTAATTGGAGCAGAGTAAATGCTAGTTCATTTATAGTAACTGCTGAAGCAAATGAATAGTATTTAAATTTTTTTAAGATTGAAATGGAGCTTAAAACTAGAATAAATAGTAGATCAATATGACATGTTTTTTATAATAACTACTTTAAAGGGGAATAAAATGGAACTAATTAATTTGAAACTTTCTGTGACAAATTGTTTTTTAATTAAAAATAAGGAAAAGTATATTTTAATTGATACTGGCTATGAGTATGAATGGGAATTATTTTGTAAGAGATTATACGAAGCTCAGGTAAGTATTCATGAAATCTCACATATTATTCTCACTCATCATCATGATGATCATTGTGGATTATTAAATAAAATATTAGAAGAAAATAATGAGATTAAAATAGTAATGTCTTATCTCGCCAAGGATTTATTATTAAAAGGAGAAAATGATCAAAGCCATGGAGGAGGACTAATTAATAAACGTATAAAACTTTTACTGTCTTTGTCGTTGAAACGTATTAAAATAATGATTACTTTGAAAAAGTTTATAGATAAAAAAACAAATTTAAAATTTCCTCCATATAAGACGAGAGAAAAAGATATTATTATTTTAGAAGAAACAAGGCTTAAGGATATTGGTATTGAATTAGATGGTACAATCATAGAAACACCTGGTCACACCATTGATTCTATTTCAATATTATTTGATGATGGAGATTGCATTGTTGGTGATGCAGCAGCTAATTTTCTTCAATTTGCAGGAACAAAGTATTGTGTAATATATGTTTGTGATATTGATGAATATTATAAGAGTTGGAGAAAAATAATTTCAAAGAATACGAAGCAAATATTTCCAGCACATGGTGAACCATTTTTAGTTAATAAATTAAAAGAAAATATAGGAAAGAATAAGAAAAAGAATATGGTTATGAACAAATAAGGTATACATTTTAAAATTTATACTAGCCAATAAAAATTAAGGAGTAACAAAAAATGAACAGCAAAAATAAAAAACAAATTGAAGAATTTAGTGAGCTTTGGCATGTGCTCATTAACAAATCGAATTTTAGAAATGTAGAAGAGCAATTTCCAAGATTCAGTGTACTAACAACTATTGAAATTAGCATAATTAATATTGTTTCAAAGAATCCTGATGTTATTTTGGGGGAAATCGTTTCTGTTTTAGATATACCTAAAAGTACATTAACCAATGCTATTGATAGACTTGAAAAACGTAATTATATAAATAGAATAATTAGTAAAAGAGACAGAAGATCTTATGGTCTTGAACTTACGGAAGAAGGTCATCTTGCTCAAAAAGAGCATTTAGATTTTGAGTGCATGGTTTATGGAAGAATATTAAATGCTCTTGATACTGAAGAAGAAAAACAAGAATTATTTAAACTATTAAGAAAGATTGTTAATAATATTGAACAACAATAAATTTTTGTGTATTATTGTTTTATAGTGTTGACTTTAACGCAGCGTAAAACATTATACTAAAAATCACTCAATTATTAATAAATAAAATAGGAAGGGTGATTTTATGTCAATTAAAAAAATGGAAGAAATGAATTGGAATGAATTCGATAAACTTGATAAAGAGATAACTGTGATTATAGTGGGGTTAAGTCCAATTGAGGAACATGGACCACATCTGCCTTTAGGAACAGATTTTATTTCTGCAAAGGATTGTTTATCAGAGGTAGTTAATTATCTTGAAATAAATGATAGCAAATACAACTATGTTATTCATCCACCATTTCCAGTGGGGTATAATGAGTGTGTTATGAACTTTCCTGGTACAATGTTTTATAGAAGTAAAACAATTGAAAATTTAATAATTGATTTTGGAGAATCTATTGCTAGAAGTGGGATTAATAAAATGATAATTATTAATCATCATTTAGATTTGGGACATATTAAAGCTATTGAGAATGCAAGGGAGTATCTACTAACCAAGTTTAATATTAAACTTTTAGAAGCTGCAAGTCGTATAATTTATTCTGAGCAAAATCATCAAGATGATATTAAAAATGAAGAGGATTGCCAAAGGGAAATACATGCTGATGTAAGGGAAACATCTTTTATGTTATATAAGCATCCTGAATTAGTAAGAGAATGTTATAAAAATTTAGAACCTGTTTATTTAGATATGAAAAAATTTATAATGTCTGGCGGAAAATGCTTTAGAGAAAATGGAATAATAGAAGGATATGTTGGTTCTCCAGGAAACGCTTCTTTTGAATATGGACAAAAGCAATTTAAAAATATGATTACTCAAACTGGTAATCTAATAATAAGATTTTTAGAAGATGGATATATTCCTGAAATATCTTCAGGAATTAAATCAGCCATGAATCACATGAAGTGGAGGTAAGCATTATGTATTCCATTGGTCAGTTCTCCTTAATATTAAAAGTTTCAACAAGAACACTTAGACATTATGATGAAATTGGACTTTTAAAGCCAAGTTTCGTTAGTGAAGAAAATAATTATAGATATTATGAAAAAGAACAAATTGATACTGCTAAATACATTATAAGCCTCAAAGAATCAGGATTAGCACTTGATGAAATTAAGAAGATTATATTTAAAAATGATAGTAATAATTATAGGGAAACAATTGAAAAAAGATTAGTGTTAATTGAAGATGAAATTCAAAAGTTGATAAATATGAAAAATAATTTATATATGCTTTTAAAAGAAGATAAAATAAAAAATAATCCGCCTGCTTGGGATACAAGTATTGTTAATATAATTTTGAAAGATGAAGTATATGTAATTAGCAAAAGGGTAAAGATTAATATTAAAAATGTGGGAGAAGTAGTAGGATTATTATATGAAGAAATAAATAAAAAAGGATTAAGGATAGCAGGTGGACATATTATAAAATATTATGATTCAGAATATGATCCTGATAATGCAGATATTGAAGTATGTATACCAGTTGAGAAGAGAAAAGAGAGCAAGGTAAAATTTAATTGTATACCTGCTGCAGGTATGTTACAGCATCCTCTGATTCAATAAATGAAAAAGGAAATATACATGCAATTATAATAGATTGGATACGTTCTAATAATTATGAGATTGATGGAGAACCTTTTGAGCAGTATAGTATTGTATATGATAAGGGAAAGTTTAAAATAGATATATTTTATCCTGTTAAATAAAGTACGCGGTTAATATCTTATCACCTTAACAGATATTAACCACTTTACCTTTATAATATTTAATTGTAATCTTTAACAAAATATAATATACAAGGCATGTACACAAACTTAACTCCAAACAAAGTCATTAATTATGCGAATACTGTGTAAAAAAATCGCACACATCTTTTGATCTATCATTAAAGAAATCTTCTATCTTGTTCAAAGTCTTTTCTACCCATTCAGAAATTTTATTAACCATCTCTTTCATAAAATCATTTATTTTATCTAAAATACTATTAGAAAAAAAGCAATAAATGTTACGAGCAGTTTCTACAATTAAATCCTGTGATTCTAAATGGTTCTCAGCTAAATGCCTCATTTCATCAAAAAAGTTATCTATTTTTTTATTTGTTTCTTTTCTTAATTCATCTCTGATTTCCTCCATACGATGCTTGAAATTATCACTATCATTATTTTTTAAATAGATATCTGTTGCATCCTTAAGTTTCTTTTCTTGACCCGAATCACATCCATCAACATCAAGTCTGAAATTATCAATACACGAATATACATCATGTGGTAATAATTGATCTTTTATGTTTAACTTAACAGTAAATTCATATGAAAGACTTGATGGTTTGTAATATCTTTTTATGTCATCCATCAATTGAGAGAATTCGTTATTATTCATAAATAACCTCCATAAATTTTAATTATATTTTAAGTTTTCATCTTTTTTATAGAACGATAGATTGTGTGCTTCTATTTTTGTATTATAATTTTATTATATCAAAACAAAAAGAGTATTACAAATGGCTGCAAAATGATATTGTTTCTGTTAGATGGAGTACTATTGACATTAGAAGCGATTGCTACGGCTTATGTATTTAATCCTGAAGGTTGAACTTAAGAATTCTAATTTTTCATAGAAGAATACTCATTTGAAACTACATAATTATATTAAGTTAATAAAGGGCATTAAAAGACTAAGTGATGGATTTTTTCTTATGGCAGAAAATTTTTATAATCTTGCTACTAATATTGATGAAAGTGGAGTTGTTAAATCTTATTGTGGATGGTCATTACGCAAGAGATCGCAAGAAGAATCATTCTTTGCAGTTTTTATGAATAGATTTAGAGGAAATGGACCATATATACTTGATGAACTAGAAGCAGCATTATCAAGTAATGAAAAAATTTTATAATAATACAAAAAGAATGCTGAATATACATTTGGAAGAAAAAATAAATACAGTTTACTTTGATAATAGTACAGCAACGATTTTACAAAAACTGTTACATAAGTACTTCTATTAATTTTTGTGCTATCACAAAATATATAATTAACATTTTTGTGATGGTCATTGTTTGTAAAAATGGTGCTTTTATGCTACAATGTTTCCAACGATTAAGTGGCAACAGTAAAATATTATGCTATAAATTATTTATATACTTTTGCACTATAATCCAATAAAAACATTAATGAAAGGATGTTGATTATGGAAGCTTTACATAAAAATACAATTATGAATTTAGGAGAAAAAATATATTTTTAAGAAGCATGATTTAATTCATGTTTCGGAAGGAAGTAATAGAAATGAATAATAATAAACATGAATTATATATCAAAAAATGTTATGAGTTAGCAGTGAATGCTGGAAAAAAAGGATATGATACCTTCGGTGCTATATTGGTTAACGAAGGGAAAATTCTTGAGGAATCAGAAAATACAGCAGATTATGAAAATGGATTATTTGGTCATGCAGAATTTAATTTAGTGCATAAATGTGCCAATAAATATTCAGATAGTATTTTAGAAAAATCCATTTTATATACGAGTTGTGCGCTATGTACTCGTTGCATGATGGCAATTGCTTCACTTGGAATTAAGAACATAGTATGCGGAGTATCTTATAAATCATTTAATCTGTTATTACCTTTTGAACCAAAGTTGATTGAGTATGAAACTATCATGAAGGAAATGGGAGTATCAATTAATCTGGTTGGACCAGTTTTAGAAGATGAAGGAATGAAAACTTTTGAGTATTGGGGTGGAAATTATCGTCCAATTGAAGAACTTCTTGAAGAAAGTGCTAATATGAGAAAAGGCAAATAATAGTAGTTATTGAGTTTGAGAAATTTTTGTTACAATTATGATACGATTTTGATTAGATAAACAAAAATGACAAGACATAGAATGCGTAGGAGATAATGCATTATAACTGTTTTTGCATGAATCATTGTTGTATCTTAGATATAAATTAATAATTACTTAAAGACAGAAAGACTCCCGATATTATCAGGAGTTTTTAAAATACCTCTTACATTTTATTAATTCTAAGAATCTAATACTTAAAGTTTAATATGTAATAAATGTAACGTTGATTACATATTAGATGAGTTTTATAGTTTATTTATTGCATCTTCTAATTCTCCAGGATTATTATAATAATTATAGAGATGGATGTTAAATCAATCAGATAAGAAATAGAGCAATAAGCGGAGGAGATGATATTTTGAATGAATTGATTAATCTTTTGTATAAGATTAAAGAACGACCAGGTATGTATATTGGATGTAAATCACTTACTTCGTTAGCTGATTTTGTAAATGGATATTTGCTTGCAAAACATGAAGATGGAATTAATATAGAATTTTTTGATGGATTTAATAAATGGATTGCTGAAAAGTATTCCATAAAATCTACTCATGATTGGAGTAGAATAATATCATTTTATTATTTATCTCCAGAATCAGCCTTTGATAAATTCTATGAACATCTTGAGGAATTTCTAGAAGAAAACTAGAGAATATAGTAAGCAACTAGTACCATAAGACACAAATTTGTACTCATAGATATTTGATAGTGTATATATAAAATATAAATTTATTGGAACATTATGACTAAGTATAGTATAGTTAATGGAGGCAAAAATGTTTGAAATATTATACAGAATTATTGATGATATTAATGATATAAAAAATATGAAAGCAGATGAGTTTGATAGAAATGATATTGATGGTTTTTTTCAACTAAGATTTAATGATAGTTCATATGGTCAATATAATGACATTACACCGGTAGATGAAAATGGATATTCATTTGAATATATAACAAAATGGTTTGAAAATATTATAAATGCTGCTCTATTATTAGATAAAAATGAATATGTAGCCATAAATGATACTGAATCATTTAACACATGGATAGAGATTAAAAAAGTGAAAAATGATATAATTGTAGGAATAATACAAGCGGAAAAAGATGGAGAGAAGCAGATTAGAACTATACCATTTGAGAATGTCAAATATTCAGAATGGAAAGAAGAGTGTATAAATTTAGATAAATTTAGAAATGAAGTAATAAGTAAGTTGTTAATGTATATAGATGAACTTATAAGAATAAATTCTAATTTAATTAACAGTAAGAGATTAAATAAGCTTAAGAATAATGTTAATATAATAAAAGAAAGTTTGAGAAATTGAAATAAATTTAAATGCACCAAAACAAGTAAAGTTGATGATGCTGCAGAAGCTGTTATTTAGATGTAAAAAATTAGGTAAATATATAGAATTAGTTTCCGATAGAAATATTGTTTAATATGAAAATTGATAGAAAGGTAAAGACAAATATGGGAAAATGGAAAGAAATGAAAATGGAATGGTAAATCCATGTTATTTTGAATGGGCTGAATCACAAGATTTTTAATGGGTGTATGATTATTTACAAGTAAAGAAAAATACTATGTGTAAGAGTGAGATTTTTTAAATAAATAGTTTCACAGATACAATAATTGAAAATAGAAAGGATAAATTATGAAAATTTTAATTTCTTTAATTACGAAGGTAAGAGATAATACAAAATATCATATACAGCAATATGGACGTATTAAGGGACTTTTTAGGTCAAGCTGGTATAATTTCCTTGCGTTATTAGTTATTTTTTGGATTACACTTGTTCCTTTTAAGATACTAAGTTTTATTTTTACTTTTTTTAGTCCAAAGATACAGTATGATTCACTAATGATGTTCGTTTATATGAGTAATATCGAATTAATAATAGGAGCAATTATAATAGAAATAGGGTTATATTTATATACCGGTATACCTTTATTGAATAATAAATCTAAGCAAAGAGTTATATCATATATTTGTGTTAGTGTTTTAACGCTAGGTGGAATTTTTATGTCACTTAATGGTGTAAATAAGTATTGTTATATAAAGGAACAGAAAGATCATGAACAATTTGTTATAGCTGCAAGATATGGTTTTATTAACAAAGAAATAATTTATAAGCCAAGTGATATTGATTTTGTTAATATATCTGATGAAATTTGTTATGGACAAAAATCCAATGGAAAGTCAACTATACGTACAGGACCATATCAAAGTTATAATTTTAAAATATATTTAAAAAATAATAAGTGTTTAGAAATGCAAGCTTTAAAATTAGATAATTGTGATTATTTATATGAATATTTAACTCAAAATAATGTACCTATAGTTTATGAGGGAAAAACGAAATTTGGTATAAATGAATCAGCAAGGTATTCTTTCCTTGATCACAATTAGTTCCACTACAATAATTGAAAATAGAAAGGATAAATTATGAAACTTTTAATTTCCATAATTATAGATATAAAAGATATTATAAAAGATAATATACATCAATATGGATGGATTAAAGGATGTTTCAGGTCATGCCAGTATATTTTTATTCCACTATTATGTATTTGCTCGCTTATAGGTATTCCTTTTACCGCACTAAGTTTTATTTTCAAATTATTTAGTCCAGATGTAAAGTATCATTCACTTATGATGGTTGCTGGTATGAGTAATATGGAATTAACAATAGGAATAATTATTACAGAAATAGGATTGCTTTTATATATTGGTATATATTTGTTGAATAATAAAATCAGGCAAATAGTTATGGCGTGTATTTGTGTTAGTGTTTTAACGCTAGGTGGAATTTTTATAGCATTTGATGGTATAGATAAGTATTGTTATATAAAGGAAAATAAAAATTATGAACAATTTGTTATAGCTGCAAGATATGGTCTGCTTAGTGAAGAAATATTTTATGAGCCAAGTGATATTGATTTTGTTAAAATATCTGATGAAATTTCCTATGAAGAAAAAGTCCAGGGAAAGTCAACTATACTTACAGGACCATATCAAAGTTATAATTTTAAAATATATTTAAAAAATAATAAGTGTTTAGAAATGCAAGCTTTAAAGTCAGATAATTGTGATTATTTATATGAATATTTAACTCAAAATAATGTACCTATAGTTTATGAGGGAAAAACGAAACTTGGTATAAATGTAACAGCAAAGTATACTTTCCTCGGTCACATTTAGTTCCACTTAATTTATAAATGATAGCGGAGAGAAGCTTCTTTTAGAAATCTAGTGGAACTTTGTGACTGAGGATAGTATATACTTCCCTTGATCACAATTATTTAAGATTAATTAATAAATGAGAACAGAAGAAAGTTTCTTTTAAAAATTTAGCGATATTTTGTGGACATGGATAGTATAATTAAAAAATAATAATGGGTGGGTAAAATTAAATGAGTAAAAGTAAGATTGCTGGAATTGTATTATCATTAAGCTTAATTGTTATTATGTTAGGTTTAATTATAACAAATTTAAATAAACAGATATATACTATAAAATTTAAAAATACGATAATTGAAAATAAAGTAAGAGAAATAATAAATAAGCCTGAAGGTGATATATCAGCTTCAGATATTAGTAAAGTTAAGGTTCTAAATTTAAATGATAAAAAAATAAGTGATATAAGTGATTTGAAAAATTTAACTAATCTAAAAGACCTTTATTTAAATAATAATGAAATAGAAGATATAAATTCATTAAAAAATTTGACTGGTTTAACAGAACTTTATTTATCTAATAATCAAGTAAGTGATATTAGTGCATTAGAAAACTTAAAAAACTTAAAATATCTTTGTTTAAACTCTAATCAAATAAGTGATATTAGTGTATTAGTAAAATTGAAAAACTTAAAAGATCTTTATTTAAATTCTAATCTAATAAGTGATATAAGTTCATTAAAAAAGTTGACTAATTTGAATTATCTTTATTTAAGTTCTAATCAAATAAGTGATGTAAGTGCGTTAAGAAATTTATATAAATTAAAGGTTGTTTATTTAAATAATAATGAAATAAGTGATATATATACTTTAAAAAGCTTAAATGAGCTAGCTATTCTTGATTTAAGCAATAATAGAATAAATAATATAAGTTCAGTACAAAAATTGACTGATTTAATTGAACTTTATATTGGCGGGACTCAAATAGATAATGATGATATGTATGTATTAAACAGCTTAACTAAATTAGAAACTCTTGATTTAAGTCATACTGAAATAAGTTATTTAGACCCTTTAAAAGACTTGAGAGAGTTAGATTCTGTTGATTTGAGTTACACTCCAATAGATGATTTGAGCGTGTTTGAAGAATGTAAGTTTTTAAGTGAGATTAAATTAATAAATACTCCAAACATAACGCAAAAACAAATAAATGAATTGATGAAGTCACAGCCAAGTAAATCTATTATTCAGGATAATGTTTTAAAACAGTGAGGTTTGGAAATATATTAAGTTGCAAAGTTCCACTAAATAAAAGAATTTTGTTGCTGTCATTTGTAAAGTGTTTAGCACTAAATTTAATATTGTTGAAAATTTAGTACTGTTAAAAAATTAATAAGTATATGAATAAATTATTGATAAATTAGATAAAAAATTATATATTTATTGACATACTTATATTAATAGATTAAATTATTAATATAAATTAAATATTGGGGTGATAGTAATGATAAAAGTGCTAAAATGGATTTCAGATCATCTTTTATTTTTTGTAGTTGTTGTAGGAACTTTTTCAATGATATTTCCTAAGTTAGGATCTTCTTTAGGAGGAATAGTAACTCCTGTGTTAGCTTTGATGGTGTTAAGTGTAAGTATGACAATTAAAGTTGAGGACTTGAAGCAAATTAAAAAGTATCCGAAAATAATTTTATGGAGTGTATTTCTTCAGTTTGTTCCAATGGTATTATTTTCATTTATGCTTGGAAAAATATTCTTTAAGTCTGGAGATATTAGTACTGGGCAATTACTTTTAGGCAGTCTCCCAGCAGATATTTCAGCACCGCTTATGGTTTACCTTGTTGGAGGCAGTACAGCTTTAGCAACTGCTATGTTAGTTGCTGCAATGATACTGACTCCTTTTGTTTTACCTAATGTATTAACTTTTTTAGGAGGTGTAACCTTTAAAGTACCAACATCATATTTAATTATTGAATTAGCCGGAATAATTTTAATACCTGCAATTTTAGGCGTTTTATTAAATTACTTTTCAAAAAAAGTTAGAGAAAAAGAAGAAGCTTGGTCAGGTGCAGCTTCAGTCTGCTACATAATATTACTTTTTGTAGTTGTTTCATCTAATGCTAAAGCTATTATAGCCTTAAAAGTATTTGCATTACTTATACTGTTTGTTGAAATATTGCTTAACCTTTTTGGATATTTATTAGCATATATAACAAAACTTATCTTTAAACAAAATAATACATATTATCCTATCTTGTTCCTTGTAAGCAGCAAAGAATTTGGTATTGCTTCTGCTGCTGTAGATACAATGAAGTTAAATACTTCAATAGTCATACCATCAGCATTTTATGCAGTAGTTCAAATGGTATCATTACCGATTATGGTGTCTATAGTCAATAAATATAAATCAAGCAGTAATCCAAATATTTCTAATCAAAAATAATAATAACATATAAATAATAAATCATGTAATATTTGCACAATAACAACTATTAAATCGATATAAAAAGTGGTAAAATGTCAGTATAGTTTATGCGAGGGAGTGATAGTTTTGAAATGTGAAATATTATGTGTAGGCACAGAATTGCTGTTAGGTGATACTTTAAACACCAACTCACAATTTTTGGCTAAGGAATTATCCTTTTTAGGAATTGGTGTTTTTCATCAAAGTGTAGTAGGAGATAATCCAGAAAGAGTGAGGGAATCTCTTAAAGTCGCATTTGACAGGTCAGATATGGTTATAACTACTGGGGGATTAGGACCAACAAAAGATGATTTAACAAAGGAAGAATGTGCAAAATTTTTTAATAAAAAATTAATTTTAAATGAAGAAGCATTATCAAGATTAAAAGCAATCTTTATTAAAAGAGGATTTGAATTAAGTGAAAGTAATATTAAGCAAGCTTATTTACCTGAAGGCTGTATACCAATGCAAAATAATAATGGAACAGCACCAGGCTGTATAATAACTGATAATAATAAAACATTAATTATGCTTCCAGGACCTCCAAAGGAAGTTTATCCTATGTTTAAAGAAAGTGTAGTGCCTTATTTAAAAACATTGTCAAATGATGTTTTTGTTTCAAAGGTTCTTAGAGTATTTGGAATAGGAGAATCAAATGCAGCAGATAGAATTTCAAACCTTTTAGATAATGAAAATCCAACAGTTGCACCTTATGCAAAAGATAACGAAGTTATTTTTAGAATTACAGCAAAGTGTAAAAATGAAGATGAAGCTGCAATATTAATTAAACCAATAGAACAAGAAATAAGAGAAAAGCTTGGAGATTGTATTTATGGAGAAGGAGAAAAAACTTTAGAATATGTAGTAGGTGAACTTCTTGTAAATAATAATCTTACTATATCTGCTGCAGAATCATGCACAGGTGGTTTAGTTTCAGGAAAACTTATAAATTACCCAGGAATATCATCAGCTTTTTTAGAGGGAGCTGTTACATATACTAATGAAGCAAAAATGAAAAGACTGAATGTAAAAAAGGAAACACTTGATAAATATGGTGCAGTTAGTGAACAGACAGCTAAAGAGATGGCAGAGGGTATTGCAAAAGCAGCTGGTACGGATATAGGAGTTTCAACTACAGGTATTGCAGGTCCTGGCGGCGGCAGTGATGAAAAGCCGGTTGGTTTAGTTTATATTGGAATATATTATAATAATGAAACATATGTAAAAAAATTAAATCTATCAGGAAGCAGAGAGAAAATAAGAAACAGAGCAGTTATGGAAGTTTTAGATATGATAAGAAGGAAAATCAGTTAGAAATTAGCTTGTCACTATTTTTATTTATGGTTTTGCTGATAGCAGTATAGGTGGTTAATTAGTTATACTTTGTTCGTCACATTTAGTTCCACTTAATTTATAAATGATAGCGGAGAGAAGCTTCTTTTAAAAATTTAGTGGAACTTTGTGACCGAACATAGTATATTAGCCACTTTTCATTATTGGGGGGTCAATTTTATGATGGCTGTTTTTTTAAAATCACTGATTATTGGATATTCAGGAGCTGTTATGCCGGGACCTATGCTTACATATACAATAGACAAAAGTATACAGCATGGTGCAAAGTCAGGTTTACTTGTATCTTTTGGGCATGCAGTTGTTGAACTGCTTTTAGTAATATTTTTATTTGTAGGAGCAGGAAAATACCTTACTATGAACATTTCTAAAACTATTATAGGAATAGTAGGCGGAATAATTTTAGCATATATGGGATTTGGCATGATAAAGGATGTATATCTTAATAAAATTTCTCTAAATATTGAGAAGAGCAAAGATACAAAGCAAGGAAGTATGCCTTTAGTAGGTGCTTTATTGAGTATATCTAACCCGTATTTTATCATTTGGTGGGCTGCAGTAGGTCTTGCACTAATAATGAGTTCTTATGCTTCTTTTGGAATTAAGGGCATTTTAGTGTTTTATGTTGGACACATTTTATCAGATATTTCATGGTTTACCCTGGTATCTGTTCTTATAAGCAAAACACGCCGTTTAATTAATATAAAAGTATATAAGTGCATTATAATTTTTTTAGCAGGCTGCCTTATGTTTTTTGGAGTAAAATTTTTTATTAGCAGTATATAATTTGTCGATGCATTGACATAAGCTAAAAATCAAACTATAATTAATTAGAAATCTAACAAATTTACAGAGGTATAAATATGGATGGGGAAAGACGCATAGGAAGAGAAGCTATAATTTTTGCTAATAGAATCCACAGGACAATAGATAAGGAAACCTCAAAATATGGTGTGACAGGTGTTCAAGGAAGAATACTTGGTTATATATATCGTGAGTCTGATAAAAGGAATGTATTTCAAAAAAATATTGAGCAAGAGCTTGATATTAGGCGTTCTTCTGTAACTAGCGTTCTTCAGCTAATGGAGAAAAATGGACTAATTAATAGAATAAGTGTCTGCGAAGATGGAAGGCTTAAGAAATTAATACTTACAGAAAAAGGTCTAGAAACTCATTATAAGGTTCGAGCATGTATTGATAAGATAGAAGAATCTTTTAGGAATCAGCTTAGCATTGATGAATTTAATATGTTAATATCACTAATAGAAAGGTTATCTAAAAAAATTGCGGAATAAATGCAATTTTTTTTAAAATAATGGTTAGAAATCTAACAAAAGGGAGGAAATCTATGATTAAAAAATTAACAAGTTACATAGGAGAATTTAAAAAAGATACAATTATAACTCCTATAATCGTTGCCTTAGAATCAATAATGGAGATGATAATACCATTATTGATGGGGTATATCATTGATAAGGGATTAGAGAAAGGAGATATGAAATATGTCTGTACTGTTGGAGCAGTAATGGTAATACTGGCATTTTTATCACTTTTCTGCGGTATATTATCAGGTAAATATGCGGCTAGAGCATCTACTGGTTTTGCAAGGAATTTAAGAAAATCAATGTTTTATAACATACAGGAATATTCCTTTTCTAATATAGAAGAGTATTCTACAGCTGGACTTATAACAAGACTTACTACAGATATAACAAATGTTCAAAATGCATTTCAAATGATTATAAGAATGTGTGTAAAAGCACCATTTATTATGATTTCTGCTGTTGTTATGAGCTTTTGTATTAATGCAAAATTAGCACTTATCTTTTTAGGGTCTATTATTTTTTTAGGAGTTATACTTTATTTTGTCATGACTTCAGCACATCCATATTTTATGGAAGTATTCAGAAAATATGATGATTTAAATGCAAGTGTACAGGAAAATTTAACATCAATACGTACAGTAAAGGCATATGTAAGGGAAGAGTATGAAACAAGTAAGTTTTATAAAGCTTCTGAAAATGTATATAAACTTTTTTTAAGAGCTGAAAAATTAATTATAATTAATGCACCAGCAATGCAATTTACAGTTTATACCTGCATATTGCTACTTTCTTGGCTTGGAGCAAAGATGATTTTATCAGGTACAATGACAACTGGTCAATTAATGAGTTTTTTTACATATACAACTAGTATATTTTTATCTCTTATGTTTATTTCTATGGTACTTGTAATGGTTATTATGTCAAAATCATCAGCTGAAAGAATTATACAGGTTTTAGATGAGAAAAGTGATTTAAAAAATTGTAAAAATCCGATTTATGAAGTAAGGAATGGATCTATTACATTTAATGATGTTAATTTCTCATATAATAATAATGTGGACAACTGTGTTCTTGAAAATATAAATATTAGGATCAATTCAGGTGAAACTATAGGTGTAATAGGTGAAACGGGAAGTGCTAAATCTACATTAGTCCAGCTTATTCCAAGGTTATATGATACTACAAATGGAATTGTAGAGGTTGGTGGAATTGATGTAAGAAACTATGATATACAAACTCTTAGAAATGCAGTTTCAATGGTGCTTCAAAAAAATGTATTATTTTCTGGTACCATAAAAGAAAATTTAAGATGGGGAAATAAGGATGCTTCTGATGAAGATATTATTGATGCATGCAAACAATCAAGTGCGGATGAATTCATAGAAAATCTGTCTGATAAATATGATACTTATATAGAACAGGGTGGAACTAATGTATCAGGCGGTCAGAAGCAAAGATTATGTATTGCAAGAGCATTACTTAAGAAACCTAAAATATTAATTTTAGATGATTCTACAAGTGCAGTTGATACAAGAACAGATGCGCTGATCAGAAAAGCATTTAAGGAAACAATACCAGACACTACAAAAATTATTATTGCACAGCGTATTTCATCTGTACAGGAAGCAGACAAGATTGTTGTATTAAATGATGGAAAAATTAATGGATTTGGAACTCATGAAGAGCTTCTAAAAACAAATGATATATATCGTGAAGTTTATGAGTCTCAAGTGAAAGGAGCTGATAATAATGAGTCAAGATAATAAAGTTAGGGTTGTAAAAGGACCAGGATTACGTACTCAAGGTCATGTTAAGCCTACAAAAGATTCGCTAAAAACCTTGCTAAGGCTTATATTATACATATTTAATGAATATAAATTATTATTTTTAATTGTATTTGTAATGATTATTATAAGTTCTCTTGCTAATGTTATTGGTATATTATTTATAAAAAAGCTAATTGATGATTATATATCACCACTCATACATAAATCTGCACCAGATTTTGGACCATTACTTAAAATGATAGGTTCTATGGCAGTTATTTATTATATTGGAGTATTATCCACATATATATACAGCCGTATTATGATTGTTGTATGTCAGGGTTCGCTCAAAAGAATGAGAGATAGTATGTTTTCTCATATGGAAGGCCTATCTATTAAATTTTTTGATACACATGCTCATGGAGATTTGATGAGCCTTTATACAAATGATACAGATACATTGAGGCAGATGATAAGCCAGGGTATACCTCAGTTATTAACTGCAATTATTACTGTAATTGGTGTATTTGTTTCGATGATATATTTAAGCTTACCATTAGCAGGAATTGAAGTTATAATAATAATTGTAATACTTCAAGTAACCAAAGTTATTGGAGGGAAAAGTGGACAATACTTTGATTCTCAGCAAAAAGATCTAGGTACATTAAATGGATATATTGAAGAACTGATGGAAGGACAAAAAGTTGTTAAGGTATTCTGTCATGAAGATGAAGCAAAGATTGATTTTGATAAGTTAAATAATCAGCTTTGTAACAGTGCAAATAAGGCAAATTTCTATGCAAATATTATGATGCCTATTATGGGCAACATTGGATATTTAAATTATGTTGCAGTTGCAATAGTTGGGTCGCTTCTTGCTATTTCAGGATTTGAAGGTTTTACTGTTGGTGCACTTGCATCATTTCTACAATTAACTAGAACCTTTAGTCAAACCATAAATCAAATGTCTCAGCAGTTTAACTTTGTTTTCACAGCATTATCAGGAGCAGGACGTGTATTTAAGCTTGTTGATGAAGAAAAGGAAACAGATAATGGTTATGTATCTTTAGTCAATGCAAAGGAAAATGAAAAAGGTGAATTAACAGAAACAAAAGAACATACAGGAATGTGGGCATGGAAGCATCCACATAGCGATGGTACAGTTACCTATACAAAGCTTCTTGGCGAGGTAGTTTTTGATGATGTAGATTTTGGTTATAACAATGAAAAAATTATACTGCACAACATAAAACTTTATGCAAAACCAGGGCAAAAAATAGCCTTTGTGGGTGCTACTGGTGCAGGAAAAACTACCATCACAAATTTAATCAATCGTTTTTATGATATTCAGGATGGAAAGATAAGATATGACAGCATTAATATCAATAAAATTAAGAAAAGTGATTTAAGAAACTCTCTTGGAATAGTGCTGCAGGATCCTCATCTATTTACAGGCACCATAGCAGACAATATCAGATATGGAAAGCTTGATGCAACTGATGAAGAGGTAATTGCTGCAGCAAAACTTGCTAATGCACATGGATTTATAAAACATCTGCCAAAGGGATATGATACAGTTATAACTGGTGATGGCGGAAATCTTTCACAAGGACAGAGGCAGCTTTTGACTATTGCAAGAGCAGCTATTTCAGATCCTCCAGTTTTAATACTTGATGAAGCAACATCAAGCATTGATACAAGAACAGAAATTATTGTTCAGGAAGGAATGGACAGACTTATGAAAGGAAGGACAGTATTTGTAATTGCACATAGACTTTCTACAGTTAAAAATTCAGATGTAATCATGGTGTTAGATCAAGGCAGAATTATTGAAAGAGGAAGCCATGATGATTTAATTAGCCAAAGAGGTAAATATTATCAGTTGTACACAGGAGCGTTTGAATTGTCGTAAATATAAGGAAAAAATTATAGTTAGAGGTGATATTTAAATGAATTTCAATAGAAAAGAATATTTAAAAAATATAGCTAATGAAACTTTAGATATAATTAATAAAGGTTACTATATAAATAATCTTAATCAAAAAATAGATGTTCGAGAATTAATAGATAAAGCAATAGAAAACTCAGAATTAATAGAAAATGAAAACTTAATTGAACAAGACAATACAAGTTATTTAGAAAAAAGTAATATTAAAAATATCACTGCTATAAATTCAGCTACAATAAACACCATAATTGAATTAAGAAAAAAAGATATTAAGGGAAATATAATTGCTCTTAATTTTGCTTCAGCTAAGAATCCAGGAGGAGGATTTCTGAATGGCTCTAGTGCTCAAGAAGAAAGCATCGCTAGATCTTCTGCACTATATCCATGTCTTTTGAGTCAAAAGAAGTTTTATGAGTTTCATAAGAAGCAAGGAAGCCCGCTATATTCGCATAAAATGATATATTCACCAGATGTTCCGATTTTTAGAGATGATAATGGTAAATTGCTTTCTGAACCTATACTTTGTTCTTTTATAACATCACCTGCTGTAAATGCTAAAGTAGCAAGAGATAGAGGAATCAATGAAAATGAAATAAGAAAAAATATGGACATAAGGATTAATAAAATATTGGATTTAGCTTTAAATAAGAAACCAAGTGCTATCATACTTGGGGCATTTGGATGTGGAGTATTTGGAAATAATCCAAGGGATGTTGCAGATATATTTGCATCACAACTTGTGAGAAAAGTTGATAAAATCAAAGATACAGAAATTATTTTTTCAATATATGATAGAAATGGAGAGGTAGTAAATATTTTCAGTCAGGAATTTAGAAAATATTTTAGACAGCAGTAATAAAGAAAATTCTTTATTTTTTATAGTATGTGATATTATCAAAATAGATGGACAATGCTCGTCCATCTATTTTTAATATACTAAGTTTTATTTAGAAGTTGTATTATTTAGTAGTAGGATAATAAATATTCGGAGTTGGAATGCTTGTTGTGTCTGTTCCTAAGTAGAAGCCTGTATGTGGAGGTTGATTGTAAGCTACATTCTGCCATGCAATACCTAATCTATAAGTAGGATCATGCATAAGTGTATACATACGTGTATTTGTTAAACTTGTAGTTGTATATATATGCAGTGCAGAACTATCAGTTGTCTTCCAGATTACTTCTTCTCTCCAGTCTCCAAAAATATCTGCCTGCAAACAAGGTGTAGCTTTTGTAGAATTATTTGCTGAACATTCACTAGCTGTAAGTATAATATTTGCTGTGCTGGTTTTATAATCCCATTTTGAGATGCTGTTTCCATCGAGAAGTTCACGGCTTAAATCACCATCCCACCATATTGCAAAGTTTATTGAAGGACGGCTGTTAGTTATAACATTTCCTTTGCAGTCAAATAGTGAACTTTGACCTGTTGACCACATTTCTTCTCCCTTATGTGTAGGGTCTATATCTGCACATAATCCTCTGCCTACATCCTTAGATGCATCTACTTTCCAAAGAATTTTTCCAGTTTGAGCATCATGTAATTCAGTACTAGGTATGCCTTCATGAACATCAAATACTTCAAGTCCAGGATGGTCTGGATCTAAATCACCTAAGTGCATAGCATCTCCATGACCTAAACCTGTTGTATACATTCCTTTACCGTTATCATCAATGGCACATGCACCATAAACTATTTCGTCTTTACCATCATTATCAATATCACCTGCACTTAAATTGTGGTTTCCTTGACCTGCATATGATGAATTACCAGAATCATTTGAATCAAACCTCCACAATTTAGTAAGGGTTCCGTTTCTCCAGTTATATGCTGTTAATACTGTTCTTGTATAGTATCCACGACACATAACTATACTTGGATGCAGCCCATCAAGGTATGCTATACATGCAAGGAAACGGTCAACACGATTGCCATATTTGTCTCCCCATGATGAAACAGTTCCCCTTGGAGGATCATAGTCAGTAGTATTAAGTGCTTTGCCTGTTTTTCCTTCAAATATAGTAAAATATTCAGGTCCGCTTAATATATATCCAGAGCTGTTACGATAATCAGCATAAGCATTTCCAATAACTTTTCCTGTGCTGTCTACAGTACCATCTGCAGTTTTGCAGGCAATTTCAGCCTTTCCGTCACCATCCAAGTCATAAACCATGAATTGAGTATAGTGAGCACCTGCACGAATATTTTTTCCTAAATCTATTCTCCATAATTTTGTGCCATCTAATTTATAAGCATCAAGATAAACATTTCCAGTGTATCCACTCTGTGAGTTGTCTTTAGAATTTGATGGATCCCATTTTACTATAAGTTCATATTGCCCATCACCATCAACATCACCTACACTCATATCATTTGCACTGTAAGTATAGCTTACATTATCAGGTGTTGTACCTCCCTGAGGTTTTTGAAGAGCAACTGAAAGGTAATTGTTATCTATTACTTTTACTGGTGTTGATTTTACCTGTTCAATATTATTTACAATAGCACTTACTGTATATGTTGATGATGTTGTTCCTGAAGTGTCAATAAAATTACTTGTAGTTATTGGAGAGGTATTAATTTTTACATTGTCACGATATAAGTTAAAATTAACACCATTAAATTCAGTACCTAAGATACGCCAGCTTACAAATACCCCATTATCTACTTTAACAGCAGTAACCCCTCTGTCAAGTTTCTCCATCTGACGAGCATTTGGATCAGGTTCAGGAATTTTATTTACAATCCTTTGAAGCAAAAGATTTCTTAGAAGTGTTTTATCATTATTGTCTATTACTCCATTTCCATCTAAATCAAGTGCAGCAAGATAATTATCAATAGGAAATCTGCTAAGTGTACCATTTGTATATCGTGAAACAAGTAAATAATCTAATACATTTAACCTTCCATCACCATTAGCATCACCAACTATTTGAGTTGAAGATGCAAATACTGGAAATATTCCAAAGATAGATGACAGAGTAAAAAATACAGCAGTCATCATAATTGAAAATTTCCGAAGTCGTTTTTTCATAATAATTAATCACCCCTTTAACTAAATAATACATATTTTCATTTATGTATACAATATTAATTGATAAATATGCTCAATAATATTATAATATATATTAATTGTTGTGTAAATGATTACATACAGTTAATCCTAATGATTTACTTTACAATATTAATAATTTTTAAGGAGGATTTTTTAATGAAAAAAAGACTAGCTTTAATGCTTGCATTAGTTGTACTTTTTGTGAGTACTTTTGGGACAACTATTAGCTTTGCATTCACAAATGACAGTTACACATGGAAAACTGTACCTATTAATGGAGGAGGATTTGTTACTGGAGCAGTGTATAATCCATCTCAAAATGGGCTTCTTTATGTTCGTACAGATGTTGGAGGTGCCTATAGATGGGAACCTTCTTCAAAATCATGGACACCATTAATGGATGGATACGCTCCCTCTGATGATATGGGAGTATTAGGTATTGCAACAGATCCTACAGATGTAAACAGAGTATATATGATGACGGGATTATATACTCAATCATGGGCAGGTTATGGCAGCTTTTGTTCTTCAACTGATAAAGGAGCAACATGGACAAAGACAAAATTGCCAGTAAAAGTTGGTGGAAATGAGGATGGGCGTAATTCAGGAGAACGTCTTCAAGTAGATCCAAATCTTTCTTCTACTTTGTATATGGGTACTACAAAGGATGGACTATATAAGAGTACTGATTATGGAAAGACATGGAATAAGATTACTACTTTTACTCCTTCAGATGTAAACTTTGTATGCCTTGATAAGGATAGTTCTTCTTCAGGTACTGCAACAAAGAGGATAATAGTAGGAACAAATTCTCTAACTAACAATTTATACATGAGTGAAGATGGTGGAACTACATGGAATTTAATATCTGGAGCACCATCGAATTACAGCCCAGTACGTTTTGATATAAACTCAGGAGTATTGTATGTTACTTACGCTGGAGGGGATATTAGCTATTTACCTGGTCCTGGAAGTGCATCAAGTGGTGTTATATATAAATATAGTATTTCAGATAAAAAGTGGACAAACATTACTCCAGCTGGTCAAGGAACTTATTTTGGTTTTGGTGGTATATCTGTAGATAGTAAGAATCCAAATATCATAGTTGCTGCAACTCTTGACTGCTGGTGGCCTGGTGATATGATATTCCGAAGTACAGATGGCGGAAAATCTTGGACAGAAATATTAAGAGCAGGTACTCGTGATGAATCAAAAGCTCCATGGTTCAGTAAATCAAATATTGGTTGGATAGCTACTATACAGATAGATCCGTATAATAGTGATAATGCAATATTTACAACAGGCGGCGGCGTTTTTATGACAAATAATTTATCAAGTTCCAAAGTAGTATGGTCTTATGAAGATTCTGGTCTTGAAGAAACTTGCACATTAGAACTAAAAAGTCCTCCAACAGGTACTAATTTGATAAGTGCTTTAGGAGATGTAACAGGGTTTAAGCATGATGATCTTACTAAAGCTCCTACTTCAACTTTAAATGGTGGTTTTGGAAATAATGAGTGTGTTGATTATGCTGAGTTAGCACCTTCAAAATTTGTAAGAGCTCAAAATGTAAAGGTTGATACAGCTTATGGTTCATATTCAAATGATGGAGGAAGTACATGGACTGAGTTTAAAAATTTTCCTTCTGATGTAGAAGGAACCAAGTATATTGCAATTTCTGCAGATGGTTCAAGTATACTTGTATCACCTTATATTAAAGGCAGCAATTATAGTACTACAGACACATATTTTTCAAAAGATAATGGCTCTACGTGGACTAAATGTACAGGACTGCCTCAAACTATTAAGCCTGTATCTGATCGTGTAAATCCAAATAAATTCTATGCATTTGATTGTTATACAGGAATAGTATATATAAGTACTGATGGTGGAGCAACCTTTAGTACTGGAGCATCAAATCTTCCTACATTACCTAGCTGGTTGTCTGGAGAAATGAGAGCTGTGTTTGGAAAAGAGGGACATCTATGGATAACATCTTCTAATAATGGACTTTATTATTCTACAGATTCAGGTAAATCATTTACACAAGTAAGTAATGTTACTGAAGCATATAAAGTTGGTTTTGGCAAAGCTGCTGTTCAGGGCGGATATCCAGCGATATATATAGTAGGTATAATAGATGGAACATATGGATTCTTTAGATCTAATGATCAGGGTGCAAGTTGGACACGAATTAACGATGATGCTCATCAGTTTGGGGCGAGTATATCTGTTATTACTGGAGACCCTAAAGTATATGGACGTGTTTATTTAGGAGTTGGCGGCAGGGGAATTAAGTATGGTGATATATCTGGCAGCAGTTCAGTAAAATATGGTGATATAAATGGTGATAATAAGATAAATGTTCTTGATTATCTGCTTTTGAAAAGATATATTAATAATACTAATATAAAACTTCCTAGTGATAATAGCCTTAAAGCTGCAGATTTAAATGGAGATAGTAAGGTCGATTCAAGTGATTATGTTTTGCTTAGAAACTATCTTATTCATAAAATAACACAATTACCAGTTAAATAATAAAGTAATAAAAAGCTTCTTTCTTATCATTTAGATGATGAGAAAGGAGCTTTTTATAATAAACTTTTAATAAAAAAATAATAATTAATTAGTAATAATTGTTTTATACAATGTGATAAAATTAAGTATCATTATATTTATATTGAAGGGAGAAAAATTTATGGGAAAGAATGAATTATCAGTTAAAACTAAAGAAGAATTAGTTAAGGAAATATTAAATAGAGATAAGGATTTTGAGGGTAGTAATATTGACGAAGATTTATTGCATGAACTTATCAGCGGCAAAGTTTCAAAAAATATAAATGAAACACATGAAGATAATTCAACATTAGGTCAAAGAACAGCAGATAAAATAGCTGCCTTTGGAGGCAGCTGGACATTTATAATAGCATTTTTAACTACTTTAATACTTTGGATAGCAGTAAATGCATTAATTCTAAGAAGTAAAGCATTTGATGCATACCCATTTGTGTTTTTAAACCTTATATTATCCTGTCTTGCAGCAATTCAAGCACCAATAATAATGATGTCACAAAATCGTCAGTCTGATAAAGATAGATTAACTGCTGCTAATGATTATCTTGTTAATTTAAAATCTGAAATTATAATTGAAGATTTACACAATAAAATTGATATATTAATGGAGCAGCACCAAACTAATAAAGAAAACCAAGAAATTCTTATGAAGAAAATAGAAGAACTGCAAAATAAAATTGAATCAGCATCATTAAGTAAATAATAATATTAATATATATTTACTGGTGTTCCTATGGAAACTTTATTATATAGTTCTGCTGCATTATTTTTGTACATTCGAATGCATCCATGGGTAACATATTTCGATATTGAATTAGGTTTGTTAGTTCCATGAATTCCATAAGTTCCCCAAGGAACACTAAGCTGCATAAAATGGCCTCCAAACTGCTGTCCCCATAATCCTTTTTTTATTATCTGCCAATGGCCTAAGGGTGTAGGTGTAGATGGCTTACCAACAGCTATAGGGTATTCTTTTATAAGAGTACCTTCTTTTATTAACAATAATTTTAATTTTTTTGTGTTTATATCTATTCTATACATAAAGCACCTCCGAATTAAATTTGATAATTCTTATACATATTCTATACATAAAAACACCTCCAAATCAAATTTGGGAATTTTTATACATGATTTTTTATATAAAAAATTATGTATTTACTATTATTTTATTCACAATAATAGTAAAAAAGATAATCATTTCAATATTTTAAATATAATAATAAAATATTCAATTTAATATTTAAAATTAGTATAAAATTAGTATAAAATATGATAAAATAAATAATTAGAAATTATAAATATTAAAAATTTATTTATGAACAAATGGGCATAACTCAAAAGTTAAAATATGTACATTGCAAAAAATGGCAAATTTCGTAGTAATAATGATGCAAAATAGTGTAATAAATATTAATTTATCTTATTATATTATAATATTTTTCTAAAATTAGAAAAAAGAATTATGCAGATTACAAGTTGACAATTAATTTTAAAACCTTTATAATATAATTAAAGAAAAAATTCAATGTTTTTTATTCAGAGCAAAATATTTTAATAAAATTTTAATATAAAAGTAAGATAAAAGTAAGATAACAAAAAGATAACAAAAAGGTAAAAGTAAGATAAAAATACAATACAGTATAGGGGGGGCTTTATTTTGTTAGGGACGCTATATGCAGATGAAATTGGTTTTGATAGACTATATATAACTAAGAAGAAAAAAAAATATTTTATAGCTGTAGATGATGGTGGAGAAAAGTACAAAATTTTATTGAACAGTTATTCAAAGAAATTTTCAAAGGGATATGATTCATATTTGCATTATTCAATAGTAAGAAAAGGAATATTTTATACAACAGTAAATCCTATCAGTCATGAAGACTATCTTAAAATGGCTTCGACAGGAGTAAATGAAAATAAATTAAATAATAGTATGAAAGATGCCTTTCTAATGTTAAATACAAAAAAGATTTAGTATTATGCAGTAATTAAGTGAAAAATTTTCATTTAAGTGGTTTTAGAAGATACCTGAGGGTATCTTTTTTTGCCTTTGACTGCAAAAAAGATATTTTTATAAAATATGTTTAAAATATGTTCACATTTGTATCACTTTACTGTCACTTAAAAAAAATAGAATGAATACATGTACTTATTTCGTTATATTTAATTCAAATTAATTCATAAATAGTAGTGGATAGAAGTTTTTTTACAAATTAATTTGAACTTTATGACCAAAGGTAATATAATATTTTGTGTTGAAGTACAAATTGTAATGCTTTTCAATTGAGGAGGAGACTTCGTTGTTATTTAATTCTATTAATTTTTTGATTTTTTTCTCGGTGGTCACAGTAATATATTTTTTATTACCTCATAAGTTTCAGTGTATATGGCTTCTTATTGCAAGCTGTGTTTTTTTTATGAGTTTTTATACTAAATATATAGTACTAATTTTATTTGCTATATTGGTAACATACATAGCTGGATTACAAATTGATAAATCAAAAAAAATAACAAACTATAAAATTTCGGTTCAATATAGAAAAATATGGGTTTTTATAAGCTTTTTTAGTAATTTAGGTATGTTATTCCTATTTAAATATTATAACTTTTTTAGTGAAAATTTGTCAATAGTATTTATACATTTAAATTTTAATATACATTTGTCTAAACTTTCATATATTCTTCCAATTGGCATTTCATTTTATACATTTAAAGCACTTAGTTATGTTATTGATGTATATAGAGATGACTGTAAAGCAGAAAAGAATATAGTTAAGTATGCTTTATATGTAAGCTTTTTTCCACAAATAGTATCTGGACCAATACAGAGAGCAAATGATTTTATTTCACAAATTAATGAAAAACATACATATGATTATGATAGAATAAAGAATGGATTAGTTTTAATTCTATGGGGGCTTTTTCAAAAAATGGTGGTTGCAGATAGATTAGCTATTTTGGTAAATACCGTTTTTAGTAATCCTTCTCATTATCATGGATTTGAAGTAATCACAGCCTCTATATTTTTTACATTTCAAATTTATATTGATTTTTCAGCTTATTCAAACATGTCAATAGGAATAGCACAGGTTTTAGGATATAAAGTTTCAGCAAATTTCTTAAGACCATATTTTTCAAAATCAATTAAAGAATTTTGGAGAAGATGGCATATATCTTTAAGCACATGGTTTAAGGATTATTTATATATTCCACTAGGCGGTAATAGGTGCAGCAAATTTAGATATTATTTTAATATTATGGTTGTATTTATTTTAAGCGGTTTATGGCATGGCTCAGCTTTTACTTTTATTATATGGGGAGCACTTCATGGTATATATCAAATAATAGGAAATATTCTAAAACCACTTAAGAAGCTAATTGTAAAATCATGTAATATAAATATTAATTCTCATAGTTATAAATTATTGAAAATATTAATTACTTTTGCATTAGTTAATTTTGCGTGGATTTTTTTTAGAGCAAGTTCATTTAAAGCTGCTGTAATACTGATAAAGAATATGATGTATTTTAATCCGCAGATATTAATTAATGGTTCAATATTTAAATTAGGACTAAATTCATCAGATTTTGTAGCAGCACTAATAGGAATATGTGTAATAATAATTGTAGATATTATTCAAATTAGTGGAAGTGTTCGTGATAAATTATCTAACAAAAAACTTTTATTTAGATGGGGCATATACATATCGTCAATAGTCATTATACTAATATTAGGAATATATGGACCTGGCTATGATATTCAGCAATTTATATATTCTAAATTTTAGGAGGAAGAAATTGTGTTAAAAAAAGGTTTTATCAAAGGATTAAGTTTTATTATTATATTATTAATTATTATGTCTGCTTTAAATTATATATTTATACTAAAGACTGATCATAGATATAAATTGACGCAAGGACTGTATTTGCATAAAGGAAACTGTTATGATGTTGTTTTTATAGGTTCAAGTCATATGAATGCTGCTATGGATCCAAATGTTTTATGGAATGAATATGGTATAACAAGTTTTAATTATGCGACAGGTGGTCAGACAATTAATGTTACATATTATTTACTTAAGGAAGTTTTAAAACAACATAAAAATCCTATTGTTGTAGTAGATTTGTATTATTTGGGACTGGAATCTAAGTATGGAGATGAAGGATATACAAGAAGTGTTATTGATAATATGAGATTTTCAAAAAATAAACTAGATGCTATTAATAACTGCACACCAGCACAAGATAGGATAAATTATTTATTTCCAATTTTTAAATATCATTATAGGTGGAATCAATTAAAAGCTAATGATTTTAACCTTGATCTTAATTTTGCCTATTATGTAAAAGGATTTAATGCTGGAACAGATAGATATGGAAAGGCTAATACTAGCAATACTTCTGTAACAGAAATGGAAAATATTCCTAATGAAAGCAAAGAATATTTATATAAAATAATTGATTTATCGAAAAAAAATGGATTTAAACTTATTTTTACAAACATACCATGTGATTATAACGATGAGGATGGTACTGATAATTGGGTTAAAAGTACAGCAAAGGTTCTTAATACTGCTTCAAAAATAGCAAAAGAAAATGATATTCCTTATATAGATTATAATGCAGAGGTTGATGAATTAGGGTTTGATTTTAAAAATGATATGAATAATGCAGGACATGTTAACATTTGGGGATCAAAAATACTTTCTTCAGATTTTGGAAAATATCTTAAAACAAATTATCAATTAACTGATCATAGAAGTGATATTAATTATAACAGCTGGAATGAAGAATATAAAATTTCGCAGATAGAAAGCTTAAAAAAGCAATTATTAAAATAAAGTATAATTATAATACACAAGAGATTTGATAAATCACTCTTGTGTATTTTTGTTTATAGAAGTTTAAAAGTTATATTACATTCTTTATTTCCTAGTATAGTTTTTGCAATTTGATATAAAAATATTAATATCTGCAAATTTATTAGAAGAAGTGGAGATATGTAATGAAAATGTTGAAACAGTATAAAGAATGTATTATTGATTTATCTTTCATATTACTTGGCAGCTTTTTAGGTTCAATAGGAATAAATATGTTTTTAACTAATGCAAAGCTTCTTAGCAGTGGCTTATCTGGTATAGCTTTAATCTTTCAATACATGTTTAACATTCAAGCTGGAGTTTTAATAATAGTATTAAATATACCACTATTTATACTTAGTTTTATAAAATTGGATAGAAGGTTTACTATTTACAGTGTGACTGGAACAATTGCTTTATCACTTTCACTTATACTGACTCATAATGCAGGAAGCATTATTAACATGAATGATAAGTTATTATATTGCATTTACGGCGGGGCGATAAATGGAATTGGATTTGGGATTGTATTTGCACATAATGGTTCTACTGGAGGATTTGATATTGTTTCAATGCTTATAAAGAAAAAATATTCCAATTTTGATTTAGGTAATATAATGTTTTGCATAAATTTAATTATTATAGCGGCAAGTACTGTTTTATTTAATCTTCCAATAGCATTATATACACTGCTTGCAATGTATATACAAACCTTTGTTTTAGATCATGTTGTTAAAGGAACAAATAAAAAAAAGCTTGTATTTATTATTACAAATAAAGAAAATGAAATACAGGAACTAATTATGACAAGGTTAAGAAGAGGCGTAACTTTGTTATATGGCGAAGGAGCATATACAAAGGAAAAAAGAAAAATATTATATTGTATAATACCACTTTCACAGCTGCCTGAAATTAAAAAAATTGTAACTACTATTGATAAAAAAGCTTTTCTTACAATTGCTGATGCAACAGAGGTACAAGGAACAGGATTTAAAAGTAATATATAAATAGTTCAGAAAAATTATTAAGGACTTATTTATTTATCGATAAATAAATACAATTAACTAAAAGATTTTTTGTTTTTCTCTTGAGATATTCTTTTATTTAATTGTATTATACGATAAAATATATATAATTGTTAAATTATAAATGACAGTGTAGATAAGCTTAATTTAGAAATTTAGTTGAAATTTGTGACTTAGGATAGTATAACCATATATTAAGAATCTGGAGTGAGTATATTGTTTGAAATTAATAAAAGTGTAATTAAAGAAATCTGCAGGACCAGCATTTATAATAGGGGTATGGAGTATAATAATCAAGGCAAAGTATATATAACTCAAATTGATTATTTAGACAAAAGCAAGTATGGAGTACCAGTAACATCAGTAAAAGCAGCAGTTAAAATTTCGCCTAAAGCTATTTATAATATTTCAATTGAATATTCTAACATAAAGGGATTCTTAGAATTTAAATGTGATTGCGGTGATTACTATAATTCTCATTATTATAATAATAATATATGTAGTCATATTGCAGCAGTACTTATTAATTTGATAAAAGAAAAAGATAATATAAATAAAGCAATTAGTAATTCTAGGACAGAAAAAATAATAAATCAGTTAAATGCAAGAATGGTCACTGATAATATAATAAAAAAAAGTGAATTGAAATTGGAAATAATATTAGGCTATGAAATGAACTATTATGGAAAAAATTTTTTTGCTGAACTTAAAATTGGAGAAAATAAAATTTATGTAGTTAAAAATTTAAATGAATTAATTAAAGCAATTATATTTAAGAAAAGTTTAGAATTTGGTAAATTCTTTACATATAATCCACAGCTGCATACTTTTAGTTATATGGATAAAGAAATCATAAATCTGTTTAGAGAAGTATACGAAATTAATTTAAGGGCTGGAGACCTTCAAGACAGATATAGAAGTTCAAATATAAAATTCTTATCAGGCAGAAGAGCGTTTTTGACTGAATTGCAGTTTAAAAGATTACTTGAAATTTTAAAGGGACATTCAATTAATTGTTTTATTTTAAATGAAAGATACTTTTATGATGTTAACATAATTCAAGAAGACCTTCCTTTAGAATTTGACTTAAAACTTAAAAAAAATAATATGGTATTAGCTTCATCTATTGAAAGGCCAGTACCTGTTACTAATGATGGAGAGTATTTTTTCTATAAGGAAAACATATATAAACCATCTTTAGAACAGATTAATATTTATACACCTTTTTATAATAATTTTATTGATGAACCTAGTAATGAACTATCTTTTGATATTAGTGATAGTGAGAAAATAGCATCTTTTATTGTACCTAATCTTAGAAAGATAAGTAAGTCAGTAAATGTGGATAAAAACTTGGAAAATAACTTCTATGAAGAACCATTAAAGACTAATATATACTTTGATAAGGTTGATGATTATGCTGCAGCTGAATTAAAATTTAACTATGGAGATATTGAAATAAATCCTTTAAAAGAACCTGAAAAACGACTAGGGAGCAGAATTCTTATTAGAGATGTTTGTGCAGAAAATGATATAAGTGCAATATTACAAGGTTATGGTTTTACAAAAGCTGATGAAAAATATGTACTTAAAGACGAAGAAAAATTAGTTGATTTTCTTATGGAAGGACTTGAAAAACTTCAGGACCAGGCAGATGTCTATTATTCAGAAGCATTTAAAGGTATGAAGATTTATGGAAAATCAAGTTACAAATCAAGTATTAGATTGAATGATAATAATTTATTAGAATTTTCTTTTAAAATTGAAGATGTGGATAATGATGAAATTAAAAAAATATTTTATGCTTTAAGAGAAAAGAAAAAGTATTACAGACTTAAAAAAGGAGGATTTATTTCTTTAGAATCTGAAGAACTTAAAAATGTAAACAGCCTTTTAGAATATCTTGATATAAAAGATTCAGATATTGGAAAAGATAAAATATTATTAAATAAATATAATGCTATGTATATTGACCAAAAATTAAAACAAAATGAATTGGATTTTATAGAAAAAAATAAAAAGTTCAGAGAACTTGTAAATAATATAAAGGATGTTCAGGAATTAGATTATTCTTTACCAAAGAACTTAGATAAAATTATGAGACCATATCAGAAAATTGGATTTAAATGGTTTAAAACATTAGCATCATGCAATTTTGGAGGTATAATTGCAGATGAAATGGGACTTGGTAAAACACTTCAAACTATAGCTTTTATAGCTTCAGAGGCAGAAGAAGAAAATAGAAAGCCTTCTTTAGTAGTATGCCCTACCTCCCTAGCGTATAATTGGAAGGATGAAGTAGAGAAATTTGCACCTGAATTAAAAGCTTTGGTTATTTCAGGTAATCCTAATGAAAGAGAAGAGCAAAGAAAAGAAATTGATAGTTTCAACATAGTTATTACAACATATCCATTAATAAGAAGAGATATAGATGAATATAAAGAAATGTCTTTTAAGTACTGCTTTTTAGATGAAGCACAGCAGATTAAGAATCCTATGTCTATTAATGCACAATCTGTAAAGGAAATTAAAGCAGAAGGATACTTTGCAATTACAGGAACTCCTTTAGAAAATTCACTGTCTGAGCTCTGGTCAATATTTGATTTTATTATGCCAGGGTATTTATTAAGCCATAGAAAATTTGCATCTAAATATGAATCTCCAATAGTTAAAAATAAGGATAAAGCTGTTCTTGATGAATTAAATAAGCATATAAAACCATTTATTTTACGAAGATTAAAGAAAGATGTAATGAAGGAACTACCGCCGAAAATAGAACATAAAGTAGTAGTAGAGATGACAGATGATCAGAAAAAACTTTATATGACATATGTAAAAGCTATAAAAGATGAGATAGATGAAGAAATCAAAATAAAAGGTTTTGAGAAAAGCAGAATTAAAATTTTGGCGGGGCTTACAAGGCTAAGACAGATATGTTGTGATCCTTCAGTTTTTGTAGAGAATTTTTCAGGAGAAAGCGGCAAGATTACTGCACTTTTAGAAATTCTTGAAGATAGTATAGATGGAGGACATAGAATTTTATTATTTTCACAATTCACAACAGTTTTAAAGAATATTTCACAGAAACTTACACAAAATAAAATTGAATATTTATATTTAGATGGAAATACTAAAACAGAAGAAAGAGGAAAACTTGTTAAAGAGTTTAATGAAGGAAGAGGTAGTGTTTTCTTAATTTCTCTAAAAGCCGGAGGTATGGGATTAAATCTTACAGGAGCAGATGTAGTTATGCATTTCGATCCATGGTGGAATCCAGCAGTAGAATCGCAAGCTACAGATAGAGCTCATAGAATAGGCCAAAAGAAGACTGTAGAGGTAATTAAACTCATAGCAAGAGGTACTATTGAAGAAAAAATATATGAATTACAAGAGAAAAAGAAAGAAATAATAAAGAATGTAATAGATTATAATATGAATGAAGAAGATATGGTCTCTAAAATGACTCAAGCAGATTTGGAAAGCTTGTTTAGTTAATAATTAAAATTGCAATAGTATTGACATATGAGATTATTTATTATAATATTATAACGTAAAATTAAAGTGCAGTGATGGGAAGAGTAGTAACAAGAGAATTCTAAAGAGAACTGGGTTAGGTGAAAGCCAGTGATGCATCGACTTATGAACATGGCCCCTGAGCAGATTACTTGAAGAAGATACTATCTTTGCTGATATATTAAGGCTTAAAGAAAGTATAGTAGGGTAATACGGCAGCAACCGTTATATTGCAGGGTGATGATAGTCACTTACTGAGGTCTTTATTGTGAGGTAAAGATGAATTAGAGTGGTGCGCGTTTTAACGCCTCTAAGTGGAGTAATCCATTTAGAGGCGTTTTTATATTTTTATAAATTCAGAGTTAAAATACTATAAAGCTCTAAATTTTCAATTAAAAAATGGGAGGAATTAAAATTGGAAAATAAAACTTACTACATTACAACACCTATATACTATCCATCTGCAAATCTGCATATTGGAAACACGTACACAACTGTAGCTGCAGATGCTATGGCAAGATTTAAGAGACTTACTGGTTATGATGTAATGTTTTTAACTGGTACAGATGAGCATGGACAGAAAATTCAAAGAATAGCTGAAGAAAAAGGTGTTACACCTAAAGAATATGTAGACGAAATAGTGGCAGGCATAAAAGAATTATGGGAATTGATGGATATAAAATATGATAAATTTATTAGAACAACAGATGATTATCATGTTAAAGCAGTTCAAAAAATATTTACAAAACTTTATGAGCAGGGAGATATATACAAAAGCTCCTATGAAGGTTGGTACTGTACGCCTTGTGAGTCTTTTTGGACTGAAACTCAACTTGTAGACGGCAAGTGTCCTGATTGCGGCAGACCAGTTGAGAAAGCTAAGGAAGAAGCCTATTTCTTTAAAATGTCAAAATATGCGGATAGGTTAATTGAATATATTGAAACTCATCCTAGTTTTATTGAACCAGAATCAAGGAAAAATGAAATGATTAACAATTTCTTAAAACCTGGGCTGCAGGATCTTTGTGTTTCAAGAACAACCTTTAATTGGGGTATACCAGTAGAGTTTGATCCTGGACACGTAGTTTATGTCTGGATAGATGCTCTTTCAAATTATATAAC
>JAUZPN010000020.1 GCA_030705885.1 Bacillota bacterium
CGTCCTGAGCCAGGATCAAACTCTCAATTTTTAAGTTTAATCTCTTTGGTTATTTCTAACCAAGCTCGTTTTTGTTTCTCAAATGAATTGCTGGTTTACTTGCTTTATTTTACTCTGTTTAATTTTCAAAGACCATTTTTTTCTTTGCTGTCATCTGACAGCTTTTATATCTTACCACTTATTTTTTTCTTTGTCAACAACTTTTTTATTTTTTTCAAAATCTTTTTTTTAAGATTTTTTCTAAGTTGCTTTCAAAGTTTTAAGTAGTTGTTCTTTCGACTTCTGCATTTGTTATCAGCTTGTCGCACGGAACGTTATTTATATTAACACATTCTATAGTTGATGTGTACTTATGTTACTTTATTTTTTTAAATTAATTCTTATTATCTTTATTTTTTTACAAATTTCTTATTTTTTCGTATATAGACACTCCAGGAATAGTTTGCATTATATTTCTTTGCAAATACTTATTTTACGCACCTTAACTTCTACTTTAATCAAGTTGTGACATAACTTGATTAAAGTAGAAAGTTCAAATATTAAAGTCAAAATTATAGATAATTTTCCGAAAATAGAAAGAAAATCATCGTTAATTGTCCTTTGAACTTTAAAAATTCACTTAACATTATTCTTTTATTTCTAAATTATAAAATAAAGTTTATATACTACTTATGGTACCATTTTGAAAGTATTATTTTGAATAATTTTTACTCATTCACAAATAATATTGTTGATAAAATTTTATAACTTGAACAAATCATAAGGATAGGTGAATATAATGAGTACTTCAATTAATTTTCCAACAAGTGTACCAGCACAAAAACAAACTAAGCATCCTGGGCACGAATATGTTATGAATCCAATTCCAATCTTCGAGAATACTAATAATATTGGATCAAATAAATTATACGGAAAAACTGCTGTCATTACTGGAGGCGACAGTGGCATTGGGAAAGCAGCAGCTATTGCATTTGCAAAGGAAGGTGCAGATATATCAATTATATACTTTAATGAACACAAAGATGCAGAGGACACAAAATCAATTATAGAACAAAAGGGCAGAAAATGTATTCTTATACCCGGTGATATTGGAGATGAAAACTTTTGTAAAAGTGCAGTAGAGAAAACAATTGATACATTTGGAAAGATAGATATTTTAGTGAATAATGCAGCAGTTCAATATGCTCAGAATAGTATAGAAGACATTACAAGTGAACAGTTAGAAAAAACTTTTCGAGTAAATATATTTTCAATGTTTTATTTAGTAAAAGCTTCACTAAAGTACTTAAAGGAAGGAAGTACGATAATTAATACTAGTTCAATAACAGCCTATAAAGGCAGCAAAGACCTTATAGACTATTCCTCAACAAAAGGAGCCATAACTGCCTTTACAAGATCCCTGTCTCAATCTTTAGCCAGCAGAAAGATTCGCGTAAATCAAGTTGCTCCTGGTCCTATATGGACTCCATTAATCCCTTCTTCCTTCAGCAAAGAAAAGGTAGCAGAATTCGGTACTGATACAACATTAGGAAGATTAGGTCAGCCTGTTGAATTAGCTCCTGCTTATGTTTTCTTAGCATCAGATGATGCCTCATATATCACAGGGCAGACAATTCATGTGAATGGCGGAGAGATTGTTAATGGATGATGAGCAATTGACAATGGACAATTGAGGATTAATAATTGTCCATTGTCAATTAATCTAAAGTTTAATTGTTTTTATGCAAATTTTGTCATTAAAAACTTCAATGTTCGATTTATCACTATTGTATTTTACTAAACCATTTCCTATATTTATGGTATTATCAGCTGCTAATGCATAAAAAATATCATCTGCAAGTGTATTTGAATAATTTTTCTTTTCTTCATCTGAACATTCATTCCAATCTTCAATATTCATTTCAAAAAAATCATAAAAATTATCTATTTGATATATACCATCTGCTAAGTTCTCAATTATAATTTTATAATCTCCTGTATATTTAACTCCCATTTTATTTATTCCTTTCAGTTTTTTAGATTTTATACTATAGTTAGTCGCAAAGTTCCACTAAATTTCTAAAAAAGCTTATACCAACTATTATTTATAAATTAAGTGTGCTCAAATATGTAAGTTATTATAACATATATATACAATCATATCAATTTGAGCATTAATAGTTATTTCAATTCTTATTTTTAAAAAGCGAATTAAAATACAAGTCATTAGTTAATTTTCAGCCCAAAAAAACAAGCACTAAATAAGCTTGTTCATAAATGTATACTATTTTCAAATTTATATATTAAAAAACTATTTTATGTTTTATAAAAGCCCTTGAATCACAGCAATATAATAATTTTATTATTTTAGATAGATAGCTGCCTTTAATGAAAATCATTCTTGCTCCGCAAGTTTTAATCAAGTTATAGGATTTTACCATTTAACCAGATCTAGGTGTGACAGCTAAGACACCTAATATACTATATGTTAGGTCTCAAAGTTCCACTAAATTTTTAAAAAAAGCTTCTCTCCGCTATAATTTATAAATTAAGTGAAACTAAATATGACCAAACAAAGTACAATATATAATATTAAGGCAAGCAGAATAAAACTTATGCTTAAAAATATGTGTGTATTTTTTAACAGAGAATCCAATGCCAATACCTTAATTTATAACCTCAAATGCATTTTTATTAACTTGAAGCTTCTTAATTAGACTTAGCTTCTTCTTAAAATTAGTTTGTTTTGCTTCAATATCTATATTAATATAAAAATTATTTATAACTCTTTCAAATTCTTCATAGAACTCATCCAAACAATTATATGGATTTGATGGATATAATTCAAAATCAATATCTTCATTGATGAATCTAACTCCTTTTGGAGTTTCTTCAACCTTAATTTTTATAGAATCATTATTATATTTAATCAATCTTTGTGATAGATTAAAGCTCCCAGCCTTTTCAATATTCAAAGTTTCTCCACAAGCAGTGCACATAAGTAATTCTTTAGAAAACCTATTTTTCTTTGAATGATTTCCACATTTGGGACAAGTATAAAATAAATTCACTGGACTGACTCTAATTACTTCTGGAAGTCCTAATGCAATTATTTTATAGTTAATTATATTAAGAAGCTGATTATATTTAATACAGCTTAGTTTAGGCACTTCATTTCTGCCATCTTCATCTTCCCAAATTAGTCCATCGCCCTTATCAATAAGCTTTTCCATAATAACCTGACATCTATTTTTAAATGCAATTTCAGCAATGGAATTTGCTAATTTATATATTTTATCCTCTGAATCATTATAATATAATATATTTAAATTTCCTTCTGAGATTATTTTTCCACTATCATCTGCAATACAATAATTAATAAGATTGTTTATACCTCTAGAAACTCCCATAAAAGCAGATGATTTTTGTATCATAGGTACTTCTTTAACAATATTTACAGCTAAATAATATTCATTTTCGTTTTTTATAAGTCTTGATGTTTTTAGTATTTCAGGACTTTCAAGAGCTTCTTTAAGATAGCTTTCCTGCCACTTACCAAAGCTTAGCGGAAAAATTAAATAACATCTTTTAGATGGTTTTTCATTAAACATTTCGCCATTAATATTAATATATTTTAAATTGCTGCTTTTATAAGTTTTAGGCTCAACTCTTTTATCATTTTTTACATTCATTAGATATACTTTTGCATAATATTTATTTTTTTCTTTGTTATATAATAAACTGTAATTTCTCTTTGAAGAATATCTACAGAAAAAAATTGGTCTTAATTTTTCTGATTTAGTAATTAAATTATTAATTTCATTATCATCATTATAAATTATTATTTCATCATCAATATACTTTTTCATGATACTATCATATTGTTTCTCCATCTCTTTTTTTGAAACATAAGATGATGGATATTTTAAATCATTACCTCTGATTTTTAGATTAATGTATCTGCAAAAAGTTGCTGCAAAGTCTATCTTTATAGAATCTTTAAAAGGTTCTATAAAAAACTTATTGAGTTCTTTATCATGATTAGCATTTATCCACTTTCTAATATATGTTGTTCTATACTGTTCCTTTATTTTTCTGCATTCATCTATAATAATATTTAAATCCTCTTCTGCTTTATCTAAAAGATATTGAAATGCTTTCGTATAATTAAGCATGGCTTCATCCAATATTATTCTTTTTGCTGCACTAGGTTCATATAATTTGAGCATTACAGTTCTTACATATTTGTCCATAAAATCCACCACTTTTATATAATTACTTATTAGTTTTTATCAACAATTACTTTTTTCCCAAGGCTTCTTAAGCATTTTGCAATTTCATCAACCAGCTTTAATTTCATACCCAAATTTAAAGGAAAATCTGGATTTTGATGAGCTGGATTAATAGCTCTGCCAACATAAAAGTGTACAGCAGTACTTTCATCAATTAAAATTTTTGCCAGTTTAGATGCTCCATCCTGCTTATTGAAATCAATATAGCTATTCTCAGAATTAATATAGTTTTCTGCATATTCTAATACTTTATACATTGTCAAAACACCTTCTGTTGTAAGATCAATACCTTCAATTTTCGCTATAGGAGGTATTGAAGGATCAACATAATTGAAGCTTGTTTCAATATCTTTTCCTGTTATTCTACTGATAATCTGTGAAGTTGTTCCTCCGCAGATTACTTTCTTTCCTTCTTCTTTCATGAATTTATTTATTACTTCTTCGTCCATTTCTTTATTTATTGGTGGACCTATCATTACATTAACATTTTGACATCTTCTTATCTTTACGCCTACCACAGTTGTATCATCTCCAGGTACATTTGCATATAAATTGTCACATACTGAAAGCAGTGCTCTAGAAATTTTTTTAGCTGAGCTGTCTTTTGTGTACATTTTCTCGACATATTCTTTTACATGCATCCACTGCCATCCAAGATTTAAACACTGACCAACACCTGCATGTACAACACCATCACTTATAAGTATAAGAATATCATCAGTATCTACTGTAAATCTGCTTTCTTTAACTAACTTTTCATTAATTTTTCTTTCAACTTTGTCTATTTCAACATACTTTCCCTTTTTAAGTCTAATGATAGAAGGATTATCAAATTCTACTAAATAACATTTTCCTGATTCAAATACTTGAAGAATTGAAAAAGTAGAATAAGCAAGGTTCCTTTCTTTACATAATGGAAGCGTATTTGTTATTGTCTCCACAGCTTCATCAATACTTGAACCTAATGAAAGCATTGTTGCTATTATTTTGCTTGTAAGTGTTGCTAATATATTGGCCTTTACTCCACTGCCCAGTCCATCTGCTAAAACAACTATAACAGAGTCTTCCTGCCTAATAATTACAACATTATCACCACAGAGTTCCTCTCCATATTTATTTAAACTTGCATAATCAGCATCAACAAATATGTTCATCAGTCTTCACCTATCTCTGATTGTATTATTTTCTTGAGTTTAGTTAACGCTACCTTAGTTTCTGCAGTTGTTTCACCTAAAAGACTAGCAATTTCTTGAGCCACCCTCATTTGCTTTTCAATAACCTTCTGTGCAATATCTACAGTTTCACTTTTCATTTTATATAATTGTTCCTGTACTTTTTCATCTTTCGTTATGTTTTTCATAATAATAATTATACTATGATTTTCCTTAATATACTGAATGCTTTGCTCCACAACTAAATTATAACTTTTGTAGCAGACTTTTTGATTATATATGTCATTTTTAGTTTCACCAACTATACATATATCTGGGCAATCCAGTATTTCATAAATATTTTTATTAATAACCTCTTCATATTCTAATTTAAACATTTTACGTGCTGTTAAATTAATCTCTTGTATAAACAAATCTTCATTTAATGCAAAAATAGCATTTGGTGAAGAATTAATTATTAAATTAGAAATTGATTCTGCTCTTTCCCTCATATATGGCAGACACATATTTATATCTGCTTTATTATAAAAAACTGCTACTGCTTTATCTCTGCAGGTTGGATATCCGCACGCACCGCAATTTAATTCCTGTTCTTTTGTATACTTATTAGTTTTATGCAGTATATCATCAATTTCTTTTTTATCTGGCAATACATATTTTTTAGATTTATCTTTAAATGTTTTTAATAAATTAACTCTAGTAATATCTTTAGTATTATCAGTTGAATATACTGCTGATTTATTTACATATGATATAAGCTTTTCACGCATAACAACCTGACTTTTGCAGTCAGAATTCATGCAGGCACCACCAAGACATCCGCCAAAACAACTATTCATTTCTATAAAATAATCTTTTATACTATTTGATTTTATATCTTCTAATATTTCAATGCATCTCTCTATGCCATCAACCTTTAATAACTTATAATTTAACTTTCTATTCTTGTCTAGTGACTTTATAATACCACCAGGTATTGGATAAAACCTTGAACTTATATTAAAAAACTCTTTTTTTTCTGTATCCACATCAAATTTTAAAGAGATATTTTTTTCTTTAATCCATTCTTCTAATTCTTCAAATGTTATTACAGCATCAATTAAATCATCATTGCTTGAATCCTTATACTCATCTTTTTTAGCTAAACAAGGTCCAACAAATACTATCTTAATTCTTGGTCCATACATTTCTTTTAATTTCTTAGCATGAGCAATCATAGGGGATACAACAGGTGCTAATTGAGGTATTATTTCAGGATAATACATTTCAACTAAGGATACGATAGTTGGACATGCTGTAGTTATTATATTTTTCATCTCTTTTTTTCCCATAAGGTTTTGATATTCATTTGTCACCATTGAAGCTCCTACAGCTGTTTCCTGTGCAAATGTAAATCCAAGCTTACTAAATACGGCATTTAATTGCCTCACATCTTCAATATTAAAAGCAGCAGAAAAAGAAGGTGCTACACTGGCATAAACTTTGAATTTTCTGTCAATTAAACTTTTTACCTTCTCTACATCACTTTTAACGCTTTTTGCATTTTGAGGACAAACCTTAAGGCAGTTACCACACAAAATACAGCTATCTTCAATAATCTGTGCTTGATCATTTTTAAACGAAATTGCCTTTACAGGGCAGCTGCGAATACACTTATAGCAGTTTTTGCAATTAGTCTCTTTAAATTGTATGGTGCTCATATAATTCTGGTTTTAAACGTTTAATATACTATCCTTGGTCATAAATTTTTAATAAATTTCTTGAAAAACTTCATATCACTGTCATTCATAAATTAATTAAAAATAAATATTTCCAAGGAATAGTATAAATAATGATTTTCGGCAAAACCAGAATTTCACCTCCTTACACAATGTTTAATATCATGTTTGAAAACATAAGATTTCACTTAACTTATAAATAACAACAATATAAGCTTATTTCAAAAATTCAGCAAAACTTTGTGGTCAAACATAATTTATTCTTTATACTAACAGAATAAATCATTGTGAATTATTTGTCAATGTATTTTATCATTTTTTACCCTATGCAGTTTTAGCTTCTTTCTCACTCACTGATATAACTTTTTCAGTTTTTTTAGTACCTTTATTAATTTCATATTCATAACATGGATGATCTTTCATTTCATATTCCTCAGGCTGCTTATGAAAAATGAAACCAGTAAATTCACACATACAAATGCTTTTATTAACAGTATTTGAATTAACATTTTTATAATAATTACATAAACCACAATTTAACATAATTGACTCCTCCTAAAAATTTATTTTTTATATTAAGATTTGGCTTATCTTTTTCTTGTCTTAATATTAACTTTTCTTTAAAGTGGTTTCAATGAACTTTTTTCAAAAATTTTTCACGCTTTTTTCAAAAATATTTATTAAATACGGTAAACTTTTTATTAGTTATTTAACATACTTTGCCGGAATTTCTATTTTTAAATTAATATCATTTTTAACAAAATGCCATTAAATTTGTTATAATTATTAATGTATAGTTAATGATTTAATACAAAACACATATTTATTCTAAAATTGACTTAGTCATAAATATAAATGCTCACATTATCCTAATATATTAAATAAAAATAATCATTGATAAATAATTAACATAGTGCTATTATATCCTTGTTAATAATATATTTTTTATTTTGTATGTTAGGAGTGATAATATTGATTACTATAACTGTTTGTATCGGAAGCAGCTGTCATTTAAAAGGTTCCTATGATATAGTAACTGAACTGCAGAAAATAATAAAAAATAATAATTTAGAGGATAAAGTTACAATAAAAGCTTCATTTTGCCTTGGGAACTGTACAAAAGCCGTTTCTGTTAAAATAGATGATGGTGATGTACTTTCTGTTAATAAAAATAATATAAATGAATTTTTTAATGAGTATATCCTTAAAAAACTATAAAAACAATTTATATATTATCTTAAGTTACAAAGTTTTGCTAAATTTCTGAAATAAGCTCTACATCACTATAATTCACAAATTAAGCGAAACTGAATGTACCAGGAAAAAGTATAATATACTTCTTTCTTTTGCTATATATTGAGATTTGGTTAAATATTATTACATTGAAGGAAGGTTTAATTATGAGAAATTTTGAAAGTGATGTACAGTTAATAAAATATGAAGTATTAAAAGAAGTAATTAAGTTAACATTAAATGGTAAAGTTAAAGAGGAATATGCAACAATACCTAAAAAAATAATACCTGGTCCAAAGCCGCGAACTCGATGCTGTATATATAAAGAACGTGCAATTATTGAAGAAAGAGTCGCTCTTGCTATGGGTGGAGATAAAACTAATGATAATATTATAGAAGTTATAGATGTTGCCTGCGATGAATGTCCTATAAATCGTTTCACTATTACTGAAGCCTGCAGGGGATGCTTAGCTCACAAATGTACAGAAGTTTGTCCAAAAGGTGCTATTTATACAATTAATCAAAAATCTTATATTGATACAGATAAATGTATAGAATGCGGAAGATGCAAAACTGTGTGTCCTTACAATGCTATTTCCGATGTTATGAGACCATGTAAAAAATCCTGTAATGCTAATGCTCTTTCATTTGATGAAAACAAAAAAGCTGTAATTGATAATAACAAATGTATCCAATGCGGAGCCTGTGTGTATCAATGCCCATTTGGTGCAATAGTTGATAAATCTTTTGTTGTTGATATAGTTAACATGCTTAAAGAAGCAAAAGAAAAAAAAGATTTTCATGTATATGCAATAATGGCCCCTGCTATTTCAAGTCAATTTACTTATGCAAAAATTGGCCAAGTAGTTACTGCTATTAGGCAGCTTGGCTTTCATGATGTAATAGAAGTAGCTCTTGGTGCTGATATGGTTACAATGCATGAAGCTGAAGAATTAGTTCATAAGGTAAGAAGCAATGATACTTTGACAAGCTCCTGCTGTCCTGCTTTTGTTAAATATATACAAAAAAATTATCCTGAACTTGTACAAAATATTTCTAAAACTGTTTCGCCTATGATTGCTGTTACAAAGCTTATTAAAAGCGTAGATAAAAATTCAAAAATTGTATTTATAGGACCATGTACAGCTAAAAAAGCAGAAATCAATGAGCCAGATTTAAAAGGTTTAACAGATTATGTACTTACCTTTGAAGAACTTCAGGCAATGATAGATGCATATGAAATAGATATAGAGCAGTGTGATGAGAGTCCTCTTAATAATGCTTCATTTTATGGAAGAATATTTGCAAGATCAGGCGGACTTACTGAATCAGTTAAGCACTTAGTTGAAGCACAAAATCTTGACATAGAAGTAAAACCTATTGCTTGTGATGGTCTTGTTGAATGTGATAAAGCATTAAAACTTTTAAAATTCAAAAAGCTTAATGCCAACTTTATTGAAGGCATGGCATGTTCTGGCGGATGTATCGGCGGTGCTGCTTCTCTATGCCATGGTCCAAAAGACAAAACGGAAGTTGACAAATATGGCAAGCTTGCCATTGAAAAAGATGTTAAAGACTCATTAAGATTAATGCCTATTGAAAATAAAAATTTAAATCCAAAAATAATAAATATTGATGAAATTGATTTAAATAGAAATTTTTAAAGTAATAAATACAGCAAAAATTCTCTAAGTATATTACAAAAATACTTAGAGAATTTTTTATTTAATTGGGAACACTATAAATACATAATATAATTAGATTATAATTGTTAAACATTTATCAATTATTTTTTAATTAATATGACTTTCTTATTTTTTTAAAGTTTATTATAAAAATTTTATTATTAATTTACTATTTACTGTAACATAATATTAAAATTTTTACCATTTTAATATTAAATCAATTGCTTTTAAATATTAATGTTTTTATAATCAATCAATGTATTTTCAACGTTTACGATAATTAATTATAGATTTTTATTTTGTTTTTTTAAAATAAATTTACAAAAATAGTTTGACATTTATTTAACAATGTTATATTATGTACTTGTGAAATAAATAACAATGATTTGTTTATACAAAATTAAGAATGTTAAGCTATACTTTCCTCTTCACATTTAGTTCTAGTTAATTTGTGACTGATAGTAATGGAAACTTCTTTCAGAATTTTGATATGACTTTGCAACTAAGGATAGTATAAATTAAAATAATAAATTAAAGGAGTGTTTTTTTTATGAAAGTAACTAATATTGAGGAATTAAAACAGCAAATTGATTTAATTAAAGAAGCTCAGAAAATTTACTCAAAATATACTCAAGAACAAGTAGATGAAATATTCAGGCAAGCTGCTATGGCTGCTAATAACTCAAGAATTCAACTTGCAAAAATGGCTGTAGAAGAAACTGGCATGGGTATTGTGGAAGATAAGGTTATAAAAAACCATTTTGCATCAGAATATATTTATAATCAATATAAAGATGATAAGACCTGCGGTGTAATTGAAAGAGATGAAGCCTTTGGTATTGAAAAGGTAGCTGAACCTATTGGAGTTGTTGCAGCAATTGTTCCTACTACTAATCCTACAGCAACTGCAATTTTTAAAGCTCTAATAGCACTAAAAACAAGAAATGGTATCATTTTTTCACCACATCCAAGAGCTAAAAACTCTACTATAGCAGCTGCAAAAATAGTTCTTGAAGCAGCGGTTAAGGCAGGTGCTCCTGCTAATATAATAGGCTGGATTGATGAGCCATCTTTAGATCTTTCACAAATGGTTATGAAAGAATCTGATATAATTCTTGCTACAGGCGGTCCTGGAATGGTAAAAGCTGCTTATTCTTCTGGTAAACCAGCAATAGGAGTTGGTTCTGGAAATACTCCTGCTATAATAGATGAGACTGCACACATTAAAATGGCAGTAAATTCAATACTCTTATCTAAAACTTTTGATAATGGTGTCGTTTGTGCTTCAGAGCAGACAGTTCTTGTATTTGATGAAATTTATGAAGAAGTAAGGCAGGAATTTATCGAAAGAGGAGCCTATCTTTTAAATGATGAAGAAAAGGAAAAAGTTAGAAAGGTTATTTTAATTAATGGCAGTTTAAATTCCAACATAGTTGGACAGTCTGCATATAAAATAGCTAAATTAGCAGATGTTGATGTTCCTGAAGATATAAAAGTTCTTATTGGAGAGGTTGAATCTGTTGAACTTGAAGAACCATTCTCCCACGAAAAATTATCTCCAATACTTGGTATGTACAGAGTCAATAATTTTGACGAAGCATTAACTAAAGCTTCAAGATTAATTGAACTTGGAGGTTTTGGACACACTTCAGTTTTATATACTGATCAAACAAAATCAAAGGATAGAATTGAAAAGTTCGGTGCTGCTATGAAAACAGGAAGAACTATTATAAATATGCCATCTTCTCAAGGTGCTATAGGTGATATATATAACTTTAAGCTTGCTCCTTCTTTAACTCTTGGCTGTGGATCTTGGGGTGGAAACTCAGTGTCTGAAAATGTTGGAGTTAAACATTTATTAAATATTAAAAGTGTAGCTGAGAGGAGAGAAAATATGCTTTGGTTTAGAGTTCCTGAAAAAATATACTTCAAGTTTGGAAGCCTTGGTGTAGCATTAAAAGAGCTTAAAGATATGAACAAAAAAAGAGCCTTCATTGTAACAGATAAAGTACTGTATCAGCTGGGATTTGTTGATATTGTAATAAGTACTTTAGAAAAAATAGGCGTTGATTTTAAAGTTTTCTTTGATGTAGAACCAGATCCAACACTTGCAACTGCTAAAAAAGGTGCTGAGGAAATGAAAAGCTTCAAACCTGATACCATAATAGCCGTTGGCGGAGGTTCACCAATGGATGCAGCAAAAATAATGTGGGTTTTATATGAGCATCCTGAAGTAAAATTTGAAGATTTAGCCATGAGATTTATGGATATAAGAAAAAGAGTTTACAAATTCCCTACTATGGGTGAAAAAGCTATGATGATTGCTGTTCCGACATCTGCTGGTACTGGTTCTGAAGTTACACCTTTTGCTGTTATCACAGATGAAGTAACAGGAGTAAAATATCCTCTTGCAGACTATGAATTAACTCCAGACATGGCGATTATTGATGCTGAGCTAATGCTTAAAATGCCAAAAGGCTTAACTGCTGCTTCTGGAATAGATGCTCTAACTCATGCAATTGAAGCTTATGTTTCAGTATTGGCTTCTGAATATACAAATGGAATGGCATTAGAAGCTATAAGGTTAATATTCAAGTATCTGCCTGATGCCTACAGCGATGGTCAAAATAATATTAAAGCAAGAGAAAAAATGGCTCATGCTTCAACTATGGCTGGTATAGCATTTGCAAATGCCTTTTTAGGAGTATGCCACTCTATGGCTCACAAACTTGGAGCAGTACATCACGTACCTCACGGAGTTGCTAATGCACTCTTAATTAATGAAGTTATAAGATTTAACGCAGTGGATAATCCAAGAAAACAAGCAGCATTCCCTCAATATAAATATCCAAATGCAAAATGGAGATATACAGTAATTTCAGATTATTTAAGACTTGGAGGAAATACTGAAGAAGAGAAAATAGAACTTCTAATAAAAGCTATTGATGAGCTGAAAGCAAAAGTTAACCTTCCAAAAACTATTGCAGAAGCAGGTGTAAGCAATTTAAGCTTCTATTCTACCCTTGATGAAATGTCAGAAATGGCTTTTGATGACCAGTGCACAGGAGCAAATCCAAGATATCCTCTCATAAGCGAAATTAAACAGATGTTTATTAATGCATATGAAGGAACAAATAATAAAATTTAGTTTATAAAAAATATTTTTCCCTTGGTCACATTTAGTTCCACTAATTTTTGAATGATATACTTTCCTCGTTATATTTAATTTCAATTAATTTGTAAATGATAACGAGGTAAAGCTTATTTTAGAAATTTGGTGGAACTTTGTGACCAAGAATAATATATTTAAAAAATAACACTGATGCTTTATAAATATAATATTTATCTATATGTATTAAGAACTCTGTCATAAATATCTTCAATAACTCTAAGTCCACCATTATATCCTGCATATCCACAGTTAAGCACAAGTCTATATGACACTGGAGGACTTATTATTAATAAATCAGCATGTATATCTGATGCTAAATCTCTTTCCCAAGCACTTCCTAAAATAAGTGCTCTATTTTTTTGAGGATCTTTTCTTATCTCTTCCTGTATTTCTCCACCATCAATACAGAATTTTACTTCTGCTGATCTAAATTCTGATATATTTTTAAATTCTTCTATAATTGATTCTCTATACTGCTCAGGTGTATCATCAATAATAAATTGTTTTGCAGGTATAATTCCAATTTCATTTAAAAGGAATTTTGAAAATCCTATTGCGTAGCTGGCATCTAGAATTGAGTATAATCTCCTCGGAAGTCCATATCTGAACTCTAACATAAAATCAGTTGTCTTTTCTATATGTGAATAAAACTTTTCTTCTTCTTTTTTTATAAATTTTTCAACTACAATATTATCAAGTTTTCCAAACTTTCCTACTAATCTTAAAAATTTTGATGTTTCAGCTCCTCCAATAGGAATGTATGGAAATTGAATATATGGTGTTCCATACTTTTCTTTAAGATGCTCTGCTATGCTGATTCCTGTCCAAGCATTTACAACAATATTAAACTCTGCATTAGGAATAGTTTTCCATTCTTTCACACCTTCAGATTCAAGTCCAAAAAGAATATTTACTTTCAATCCTATACCTTGAAGAATTCTTTTTATTTCTTCAAGATTTCCATTCCAATATGGATCTTGATAAGGAATTGAAGCAAATACATTTACTAAACCTAGAATTATATTTGTACCATTTTTATATTTATCAACATATTGATCAATAATAGCATTTACAACTACATCTTGGCTTACATAATTATTGCTTTTAAATCCGCCTGTTTCGGCATAAACAATTGGTTTTCCCTGTTCCTGATAATAAGCTGTTATACTTCCAATATCATCTCCTACAATATCTGATGTACATCCAGATAAAACAACATAAAGCTCTGCATCTATAATTTTTAAAGCACCTTCAATTACACTTTTAAGCTTATCTTCACCACCAAATACAACTTCTGCTTCACTAGCATTTGTACAAGGTATAGTGTTACCTCCTGCATAACCTTCTCCCTGACCAATTAATGCACTTATTTTACCACTGCATCCTGGCCCTGAATGAAGAATTGGTACAGCTTTTTTTATAGCTACAACTGTCTGCTGTGCTCCTAATGCACAAGAATATCTAGGTTGTTCAATAATTTTCGACATGTTCATTACCTCCAAGAAAAGTAAATGGATCCTGCTGAAGCCACCATTTTGTATATGGCATTGTACTATGTTTAGCTAAATTACTTACAAATTCCTTATTATCTAGTGTTTCAATAATTCTATCTGCATAATTAAGCACACCCTGATATCCAAATCCAAACTGCTCATCACCAATAAGAAGTGTAGGTACACCAAGTTTTGCTCCCCAAAGTGTCATGCCGCCATGTCTTGCAATCATAATATCAGGTTTTACTCTATTAAGTATATTAACTAATTCATATGCTTGCTTATTGCAGACATTATAACTTTTTATATCTCCATAATTCTGAACATCCTGAGCTAAGGCATCAGATGTATTATCTCCATTATCATATACAGGATCATGATGGAAAATAGCTGCTCCCTGAACTTCAAGACCTAACTCTCTAAGCAGTGCAATAATCGCATGTCCATGAGCTGCCCCTGCTGTAAGATATGCAGTCTTACCAATTAATTTTTCTCTATACTCTTCAAGCTTTGGAATAACTCTTTCATGTTCTTTTTTAATGATTTTTTCAATCTCTTCTTCTCTATTTAATACCTTGCCAAGTTCTCTAAACCACTTATCTGTACCTGCAATTCCGTAACCCGGAGGTGTTTTTATTTCTGGGACTCCATAAATTTGTTCAAGTGCTGCTCCAATGTACGTTCCAAGAGTTGGACATATTTGTATTGTTGCTGCTGCTTCTGATATATATTCAAGTTGTGCAATAGTTGAAAAAGGTACAATATAATTAGCTTCATAACCTAATTTATTAAGTATTTCATCAAAAATATGACTTCCCCAAAAATTTATGATATTTACTTTATTAGTTTTCTTTTTTGGCGGTTTTACTATTTTTCTTACTATAGAATGATAAGCTGAATCAAACCCCGTTGTCCATATTTTAGATTTAAATCCTTCACAATAACATGCAACCACTGGAATTCCTAATTCTTCTGTCAATTTGTCTGATGCACTTTCCATATCATCACCTATTATACCTGAAGCACAAGAAGTAGTTATAAATACTGCATTTGGATGTACTCTCTTATAAGCTTCCCGTACAGTATCCTCTAACTTTTGAATTGCTCCAAATACAGTATCTCTCTCTTCTATATTAGTGTTAAAAAACCTGCCTGTTGCAGCTGGCAGATTTCTTTCCATTTGACCTACTCTATATACAAAATTAAATCCAAAAAAATCTCCTGCACAACCTACAGGAGCATGATTTACAACAGCAGCATCTTTTATCATTGAAAGCTGGCAAAAAGCGTTTCCTGAGCTGCATCCCATGCATTGACTAAAACTCCTTGAACAATCTGCAAGTTTTCCTGCATGTGAACACTCAATAAGCTCCTTTGCTGTTCCATTAAAACCTGTAATAGAACCTAATCGAGCCTCTCGTACGCTTACTGCTGGTTCGTCTATATTAATTTTATTCATTAATACTCCCCCAATTTAGCTTAAAGTTAAAAATCAATAATTCTAAAAGCATATCAAAAAAGGACATACTTCTAGAATCAGAAATATATCCTTTGGTTTTCCAATCAGATATTTTTATTATTCCTACTATATTTGTAGGCTAATATTAGTATATATTTATCTTTTATTTTTGTCAATTATATTTTAAATTTCAATACAGCTTCATTAAGTTTATTTAGATAATTCTGTTTGACCCTTTACAGTATCAGCATTCTAAAAAATTTTGCTTAATATCCTCTACACAAATAATATAAATTTTTATCCCCTATCAAACAATAACTAACCGTTTTTTATATTCTGTTTCTTGTAATGAATATATATATTTCATAGGTGTTGTATTAGTAAATTCATAAAAATCTTTAATCATGTGAGCTTGATCATAATAACCTAATTCTATTGAAAGCTGCGATAGATTAGTTTCAAATACACCTTTCTCAAAAGCATTCAGGTCATTGATAAGATATTGAAACCTCATTAATTTACAAAAAACTTTTGGTGGTATTCCAAACTCTTTATTAAATGTCTTATTGATATACCGAACTGAATATCCAGTTATATCTGCAAGTTCATTAACTTGAACCTGTCCTGCAGATTCAATTATCTTATTAACTAAAAAATTTTTTAAATCTCTTTTCTTAGGAAACTCATATTCTTTTAAATACTTGTCCATAAATACTTGTATCTGATAGTTAAAATTTTTACTTGAAGTAATCTTTTGAAATAAATCTTTATCTTCAAGAACTTCTAAAAACGGAATCTGTCTATCTACAAAATCAGACATGTTAGCATTTTTAAATTTAATTGAACTTCCAGGCAAAAACCTTACTCCAAAAAAATATTTGTTTTTTTCACTAAATGCTTCTTTGGGGTGTAAAACAGTACCACATACAAATGCTTTTGGATCATTATCATCACAGTAAAATACAATGTCAATGCATCCATCCGGTATTGCTGTTATTGTATTGGTTTCATATTTTTTAAAACAATAAAAGTGTGAAATTCCATAGTTCATTACAATTGCTTTATAGTAGTGTGGTGCAGCCATTACAAAATATGGCTGTTTTGGAGAGATAATTATATTATTTGGTTCTAAAATCATAATTCATGCCTCCACATCTTTAATGCTTACATATATTATAAAGATACCACATTTCACGAAGCTTTTAAAGAATTTCACTAATGCTTTATTAAAACTTATTATTTTTTATATATTTAGTTCTAATTAAGTTTTTTATTTGTGTTTTGCCATTGAATTTAATTCTTCTGCAAAAGATGTTACTTCCATTAAATTACTAGTAACTTCTTGAATAGCTACAGACTGCTGCTCTGTTGTAGCAACTGTTTCCTTTGATGTTTCTATGGTTTTATTAACTGATTCTTGAATTTTTGCTGTAAGATCCATTACCTTTAAAGCTGTTTCTTTTGAATTTTGAGATAAATTTCTTATTTCAGAAGCAACAACACCAAAACCTTTTCCTGCTTCTCCAGCTCTTGCAGCTTCAATTGCAGCATTTAAGCCAAGCATCTTCGTTTGATCTGCTATACTTTTAATAGAATCAAGAATAGTATTTATTTCTATAGATATTTGTTTTACACTTACTATTTCATTACTTAGATTATGCTGGTTATTAGTTACATTTACTGAAGATGCACTAAGTTCTTCCATAGTTGCAGATATCTGAGCAAAATTTTCTGAAAGTGTTTGTGACATATCATTTAACACTAATTGTTCATAACCTGTTTTTGAAAGTGCATTTGCAACAATAAATAACACTTCAGCAGCAGCTCTTACATTTTCCTCTTTTGTCATATAAACATTTTTAGCTGCTCTAGCATAGCCTTCTTCATCAACCCCTATTTCTCTAGCAGTTTTTCTAAACTTTGATTCTTCAGGTTCAGATGTTAATATTTGTCCTCCTAAAATTGTTCCTATAAGTTGCTTGTCCACTAATATTGGAGCAGCAAAATCTATCAATCCTGCATGACAAGTATAAATATATGGTTTGCCTATCCTTACAGCCTCTTCTCCACCTTTCTTATGTGATGCAGCACACCTATCATCTCCAGTCTTAGTAGAATGCGTAAAATTTGTACAGAAACTTGTATACGAACTTGGTTTAGTTACAGGATTACCATTCCTATCTACAGTTACACTTGCAATGTTCATTCCTATAGCAAAATTATCCTGAAAAGTTTGAAGTAAATTAATATCTACAACATCCCTTATCTCAAGTGCAGATAAATCCAATTTTCCATTTGCTAGTTTCTTAATCATATTAATATCCCCCCAATTAATTATTTTAATTTAAATTCATTATAAGTTAATCAGTAATATTGGTTAAATGGTTAAAAATTTTTTTAATAACAAAAACATTTTACACGTATTAATAATATACCACAAAAAAATAAAAATGAAAATGGTTTCTTAAACCATTTTTAATTTTTATTATAATATAATTAAAAAAGCCATGATGTGAATTATAAAGATAATTAATCACATCACAGCTTGTTTATACATTTATAATAAAAGCATTTCTAAATAAAATTTTATAAACATAATTATACTATCCTCGGTCACAAAGTTTCACTAGATTTCTAAAAGAAGCTTCTCTTAGCTATCATTTATAAATTAAGTGGAACTAAATGTGTCTGAGGAAAGTATATTACAAACAAAAGAATACATAAATTTCAAATTTTCAACTTGAATAGATAATATAATTGTTGCAAAAATTGTAAGTATACTTTAAAATAAAAATGTAATATTAATTAAAATATAAACATAATAAACCAACTTAGTTGGAATATTCATAAGTATGAAAGGATTTTAATAATGAATATTGAAAATCTTCTAATAATGTCTGGTGAAAGAACACTTGATCTCAGAATTCTTGCTGCAATTATTGATTCATTTATTATAACACTTTTAACAATATTGTTTTGTATTACTAATAATTTAAAGGGTGAATTTAACTTAACCATAATTTATTGTATAATAACAATTATTTACTTTGTTATACTTGAATCTATTTCAGGATATACAATTGGTAAATTCATATTTAGAATTAAAGTTATTAATGAAAATTGTAGAAAGCCCAAAATTGTACAAGCACTTATTCGCTCATTATTTTGGTTGATTGAGGTTAATCCTTTTCTTTTTGTTATTCCTGTAATAACATATTTTATTACAAAAAAATCACGATACATGCAGAGATTTGGTGACAAATTTGCAAAAACATATATCGTTAGATCAAAATATTTAAAGGAATTTATTTCTGATGAGAATATGCAAAACTCATTAACAAAAGATTTTGTTAATGAATTTTATAAACCTAAAGCAAATATAAAAATTAAAAATGGAGTAATTTCAAGTAAGTATATAGAAGTAATATATGATGGGCATAAAACAAAAAAAGTAGAAGGATTAAAGGGTATGACAATAGATGAAGTATTAGAAGGAGTAAATAATGGAGGAAGATTCGCTATATTTAAATATTGCGTATCCTTAGTTACTATTACCTCTAAACAGCCATCAAATATAATTTATATTAAGCCTAATGATAATTTGTTTAAGTATCATTGGACATATACATTAACAACTATAATTATAGGATGGTGGTCTATACTAGGTATTCCTTGGAGTATAGAATGTTTAAATACAAATTTTAACGGAGGAATAGATGCTACAGATTTAGTAGTAACTTCTTTAATTAATAAAAAATTTGAAAATTAACTTAAATCAGCACTACCCATCTAATGGGTGGTGCTGATTTTTGGAACTACGTGACTAAGGATTCTTGAATCTTATTTTTTTAATACTATTACATTCCATGAAAGCTTAGACAAGCTTGCTGTTATTATTCCATTGTCTATTTTAGCATTTCCATTATTATGAGGCTTCACTTTATATGGTTCTTTTTCTGTATTTACTGCATATACATCATCATTTTCAAGGACTATATGGTTTACAATTTTATAACCTTCAAAGTTCCTGACATCACATTCCAAAACAAGAGAATCATTTAAGTCTTTATTTATTGCAAAAATAGTTAATTGCTCTTTTTCTTCATTTACTACTGCTGCAGCTTCTAAAACTGGTACATCTGTAAAATCTTTAGAATCATATAAAGGTGTTGATATTACTGGATTTAATACATACCCTCTTCCATAATTTGATACATGCATAAAAGGATAAAAGATTGTCTGTCTCCATGAACTTCCATTATTAGAAGTCATTATTGGAGCAATAACATTAACGAGCTGGGCTAAACATGCTATTTTAATACGATCTGAATGTTTTAATATAGTAATCAGCATTCCTCCAACTAATAATGCATCTTCAAAATTATATATATCTTCAAGCAACGGTGGAGCTATAGACCATTTTTCTATTTTTTTATCTGCATTATTAGAATGAAACCAAACATTCCACTCATCAAGTGAAAGATTTATAGTTTTCTTTGATCTTTTTTTAGCTTTAACATAATCACAAGTTGCTATTATTGATTTAATAAATAAATCTAAATCTAGTGTTTTAGCCAAAAAATTTGCAGTATCTTTTTCATGATTTCCATAATACTGATGCAAAGATATGTAATCAACATATTCATAAGTATGATCAAGCACTTCAGCTTCCCATGATGCAAATGTGGGAGTTGCACTGCTTGAACTTCCGCATGCTACTAATTCTATTGTTGGATCAACCCATTTCATTACCTTTGCAGTTTCACAAGCTATACGTCCATATTCTTCTGCAGTTTTGCTGCATATCTGCCAGTGACCATCCATTTCGTTGCCTAAACACCATGTTTTAATTTTATAAGGTGACTCATAGCCGTGTAACTTTCTCAAATCACTCCAATATGTTCCACCAGGATGATTGCAGTATTCAACTAAATTTCGGGCTGCATCTGCTCCCCTGGTTCCTAAATTTACTGCCATCATAACTTCACTATGAGCCTTTTTTGCCCAATTCATAAATTCATTTGTACCAACCTGATTAGTTTCAATTGTTCCCCAAGCTAATTCAGTTTTTCTTGGTCTTTTTTCTAAAGGGCCAACTCCTTCTTCCCAGTTATATCCAGAAACAAAATTTCCTCCAGGATATCTTATTATTGGAACATTTAATTCGCTTACAAGATTAAGTACATCTTTTCTAAAACCATTTTCATCCGCTTCAGGATGTCCTGGCTCATAAATTCCACCATAAACTGCCCTTCCTAAGTGTTCAATAAATGATCCATATATTCTGTTATCTACCTCTCCAATTTTATAATCTTTGCAAAATATCAACTTTGCTTTTTTTGTATCTGCCATATTATTCGCTCCCTTTCTATATTTTAATCTTGATATAATGTGGAAAACATCATAATTTATTTTTACAAAATTTCTTAATAATATTCTACCACTATTTAAAGATTTAAACCCTAAAAAATAATTAAGAGCTGCAAAATGCAGCTCTTAATTATATATTTTATTAAATTAATTGTTATAAAAATTATCACTAATCATCATTTTATATTTGTTAATCAGCACTTGTAAATCCGCTGATATAATGAATATGACCTTTTTCAAGCTGTAATTTTGCTTGGAAATAATGATAATGAAGACCATTTGCTAAAAAAATTGCTGGACCTGTTTTAGTTTCATATGCATGGTCATGTGAAAGATTAAAAGTTGAAATTCCTTTTAAAATATGAAAATGAGGTACTCCACTTGCTGCTAAAGCAGTAACTTCACCAAAATGGTGTATGTGACCTTTATTAAATGTTGTTGAACCTGAAACACTATGAGAATGCTGCAAAAAAATTCCCTCCTAAAATTTCTATAACATTATGACATTGTTACATATTCCAATAAAATATTTATAAACACATTTCTCTTAAAATGAATAAATTAATTATTTTATTCTGAATAACCATCATAGAAATCATTATAGTAAGGATAGTAGCTTGGGAAATAAGGATATATAGGATAGAAATGTCCATAATGTCCTTTCCCATAATAATCATAGTGGTGTCCGCCGCCATGGAAACCTTTATGGAATCCACCGCCATGTATTGGTCTATATCCTTCTTCATCATTCTCAAAATCTTCATTATCATTATCACTTCTATATGGCATAGGCATAGGATAGAAGTGTGGTCGATGATGATAATAATGATGATGATAATAAGGGTATGGCATATAGTGTGGCATATAGTGTGGTCCGTAATATGGGAAAGGACGCATAGCTCTAAATCCATCACTTTCATCTTCTAAAGTACGCTCATGGTCATGACTCTCTTCACTGTGGAATTTTTCACTGTGACAATCATCACTATAGTTGTCTTCACTGTGACTCTCTTCATTCTCATAATAATTATAATGCTGTGGAATCATTGGGCAGAAATTATACATCATAGGTTTTTGCATATAAGGACATGCCTTTTTGCACTTATAACCTTCATAGTCCTTCTCGCTGCTTTCACTATCTCTTTCATTTTTTTGTTCTGTGCTCATTGTATAGATGCCTCCAAATAAAATTCACTACACCATTATAATATTCAATCTATACCATATTTGTTACACAAAACTTAAATTATTATGGAAGTTTATTTCCTGCAGCTCTATATATCTCATACCACTCCTGCCTAGTAAGTTCAAATTCTGAGGCTTTACATATATCTTTAAGTCTCTTACTATTTGTAGTTCCTGCTACTGGCTGTATTTTTGCCGGATGCCTAAGTATCCATGCAATTGCAATTGCAGTATTTTTAACTCCTTTTCTTTCAGCAATTTCATTTATCTTATTATTTAATTCAGGAAATTTATCATTATCTAAAAATACTCCTTCAAAAAAACCATATTGAAAAGGTGACCAAGCTTGAATTGTAATGTCCTTCAGCCTGCAGTATTCTAAAACACTTCCATCTCTATCTATAGCACTATTAAACTTTGTATTTACATTAATACCTGAATCAATAATACCAGTATTAGTTATGCTTAACTGTAATTGATTAATAATTATCTTATGATTAACATACTTATTGAGCAATTCAATCTGCATAGAATTTTGATTGCTGACTCCAAAATATTTTACTTTACCACTGCTGTAAAGTTTGTCAAAAGCTTCTGCAACTTCTTCAGGTTCCATAAGAGTATCTGGTCTATGCAATAACAATATATCTAAATAATCTGTTTTTAGCCTTTTTAAACTCTTATCAACAGAATTTAAAATATGCTCTTTTGAAAAATCATAATATCCATCTCTAATGCCGCATTTCGTCTGAAGAATAAATTTTTCTCTCACATTTGAATTCATATTAACAGCTTCTGCAAAAACTTCTTCCGACCTGCCATTTCCATAAATATCAGCATGATCATAAAAGTTTATGCCTTCTTCTAAAGCAGTATTTATGAGTTCTGCTGCTGCATTTGTTGTCATTTGACTAATCCTCATGCAGCCTAATACTATTTCTGATACACTAATTTCTCCATTTGCTATATTAATTTTTTTCAATATAATCACCTCATTATTAAGTATAATAAATTACATCATAAGCAAAGTAACAAAACTCTCTAAAAAACCAACTCTCCTGGTTTATATCCATCAGGTAATTCTTCTTCACTTAAAAATTTGAAATTATCATCACGTAGTATTGGTAAAAATACTTCGTATGGTATTCTAGAGAACTCACAAGCATAATTACTTGATCCGAACCACTTACCCTCTTTGCTGTTCAAATTTAAATCTCTTGCAAACTTTGTATTGTTTGAGCAATCATGAACTACTAAATCCCAATTTTCTTCATCAGCTATTTTCATAAATTTCAGAGTTAACTCTCTGCTCCAAATTGGAGAAATATAGCCATGTCTAGAAATATACATATTTTCTCCGCTATAATTATATATGTTATTCTCATTTAAATGTAATTCTGCACAATTAATAAAATCAAGTTTTGTATCTAAAATTGCTTGCTTTTTCTTAAAGAATGCTTCGAAAAATTCAGGAGTCATCGGAGTTTCAATGCCAACATTTTTAATATATTTTTTTGCGACTCCAATATTTTTAATAACTTTATCTGAACAATTAGATGCACCTAGATTGAAACGTATCTCATCAAGGCCAGCTTCCCCTAATGCTTTCAATGTTTCTTCAGAAGCTAAAGTACCATTTGTATATAGGTGTTGATGAACATCTGAATCACTAAATTTTTTTATAACTGAATAATATTTTTCAATTTCCATAAATGGCTCTAAATAAACATATGCGACGCCTGTAGGTTTCTTTTGAATGGAAAGAAGTAAATCAATATCCTTTTCATAAAATTTTGTACCCCCAATTTCCCACATATCTTCGCCAATTGGAAAAATATCATCTAGTTCTCCATAATTATAACAGAACTTACACTCTAAGTTGCATTTATTTGTTTTTCTAATTGCACTCAAGCCGGTTCCTAACAGACAAGAACGACATCCATTAGGAAATTTGCTTTCATTTCCTACAAAAAAAGTTCTATTCTCTAAAGTTTTTAAATTTTTAATTTTTGACATTAATATATCATTTCTATTATTTATTGCTGCTTCAATTTGTGCAAAGACAGCGTAAATTATCTCTTGCTGCTTTATCATAACTTCTTCATCCTCTGGCAATATTGAAAAAAATTCAAACCATATCAAAGCATCCTTCTTTGAAACTTTCATACTTTATCCTCCCCTAGTTCATAAAATTTATTAATTATTTCTCATAGCTCTCATAGAATTTAGTACTGCAAGCAATGTTACTCCTACATCACCAAATACTGCTTCCCACATAGTCCCAAGGCCTATGGCTACAAGTACTAGTATAATTGCTTTTATAGCTAATGCAAAAATTATATTCTGCATTACTATTCTTCTTGTCTTCTTAGCTATTTTTATTGCTGCAGCAATTTTTGAAGGTTCATCAGTCATTATAACAACATCAGCAGCTTCAATTGCCGCATCTGAACCAACACCACCCATTGCTATACCTATGTCAGCCCTAGCTAAAACTGGGGCATCATTTATTCCATCACCTACAAATACTAACTTGCCACTAGCTGATTTTTCCTTATCAAGTAATTCCACCTTTTCAACTTTTTGATCAGGGAGCAGCTCAGCATAAACTTCATCAAGTCCTAACTCCTTTGCAACTTTAGTTCCAACAGCTTTGCTGTCACCTGTAAGCATTACTGTTTTTTTAATTCCCATTGATTTTAGGTCCTTAATTGCTTTTGCTGAATCGTCCTTAACCTCATCAGATATTACAATATAACCTGCATATTCTTTATCTACTGATACATGGACTACTGTACCTGCAGTTTCAACTTGTTCATATGCAATGTTTTCTTTATCCATCAATTTATAGTTACCAGCAAGTATTTCTCTGCCCTCCACCATAACCTTAATCCCATGTCCTGATATTTCTTCATAGTTTTTTATAGAATTCTTATCTATTTCATTATCATAAGCACTTACAATAGAAATTGCAATAGGATGATTAGAGAAATTTTCTGCATAGGCTGCAAATTTTATAAGTTGATCTTTTGAAATATTATTTTGCGGCTTTATATCTGTTACCTTAAACACACCTTTTGTAAGTGTTCCTGTTTTATCAAAAACAATAATCTCCACATTATTTAGTGCTTCAAGATAATTTCCACCCTTTACAAGTATCCCATTCTTTGAAGCTCCGCCTATACCTCCAAAGAAACCAAGAGGAATTGATACTACTAAAGCACACGGACAAGATACTACTAAAAATGCTAATGCTCTATATAACCACTGTGAGAATGTTGCTCCTTGTATAACAAGCGGCGGTATTACAGCTAATAATACTGCTGAGAAAACAACAACAGGAGTATAGTATCTTGCAAACTTTGTTATGAAATTCTCTGTAGGAGCCTTTTTACTGCTTGCATTTTGAACTAAATCCAGAATCTTTGCAATAGTAGAATCTCCAAATTCCTTTTCTACTTCAATTGTTAATAATCCGTTTTTATTAATAACCCCGCCTAATATACTATCCCCAGCACCTACTTCTCTTGGAACTGATTCACCAGTTAAAGCTGAAGTATCTATCATTGAATTTCCTTCGATTACTTTCCCATCTAATGGTACTTTTTCTCCTGGCTTTACTACTATAATATTACCTATACCTACCTCTTCAGGAGATACTTTTTTGAGTTCCTCTCCTATTTTTAAATTTGCAAAATCAGGTCTTATATCCATCAGAGCAGTAATAGATTTTCTTGAACGATTTACAGCTATATCCTGAAATATTTCTCCTAACTGATAGAAAAGCATAACTGCAACACCTTCTGGATACTGACCAATAGAAAATGCACCTATAGTTGCTATACTCATTAGAAAGTTTTCATCAAATACTTGACCCCTCTTAATATTTTTTAAAGCTCTTAATACTACTTCTCCACCCACAAGTACATAACTTACTAGATAAAGAATGAGCTCCAAATTATTTGAAAGCTTCAGGACAGTCGCTGCTCCAAATATAATTGCACCAACAATCAATCTAATTATTTCACTTTTATTATTTTCTTCTTCATCTTCATCATCTTCACTTTTACTATTTATTTTCTTACTTTTCTCCTCAAAAGCAACTACATTAACATCAGGCTCAATTCTTTTAACTATCTCTTTAACTTTTTCAATTATAACATCTTGTTTGGAAGCATTCTCTATTTCGATAATAAGCTTTGCTGCGACAAAATCCACTACAGCAGACTTTACTCCATCTATATTATTGGATTGTCTTTCAATTTTGGCTGCACAGTTAGCACAATCTAATCCTTCAAGAATAAATTCTTTTTTTACACTTTCATTATCAGCTTTTATTAAATTAGTATCATTTTTACTATTAATTTTTTTTGCCTGCTTTATATTGTTTCTATTAGGATTTTTGATCATTATCTTCACCCCTTGCATTAACTTCTTTCTTTTATATGAATTAATCCTTGGTCAAAAATACTCTTTACATGTTCATCATCTAGTGAATAATAAACTGATTTTCCGTCTTTTCTGTATTTTACAAGTCTTGCTTGTTTTAATACCCTTAATTGATGTGAAATAGCTGATTGAGTCATTCCAAGCAATGATGATATATCACA
>JAUZPN010000200.1 GCA_030705885.1 Bacillota bacterium
ACTTGAAAGAGGCTTTTTAGAAATTGAGAGAATATATAATAACAAAGGTCAAATAACAGGCGTGCCTTCAGGGTTTCCAGAGCTTGATGCAAAAACTTCAGGCTTTCAAAAAGGTGATATGGTTCTTATTGCAGCAAGACCATCTATGGGAAAAACCACATTTGCTTTAAACCTTGCACAATATGCATCATTAAGAGACAGCAAAAGTGTAGTAATATTTTCACTCGAAATGTCTAAAGAGCAGCTTGCATATAAACTTTTGTGTGCAGAAGCAAATGTAGATATGTTAAGCTTAAGAAGCGGTAATCTTGAGGATAAAGACTGGGAGAACATTGCAAAGGCTGCAGGTCCATTAGCAGCAGCTAAAATATTCATTGATGATACGGCAGGTCTTTCTGTATTAGAAATGCGTTCAAAATGCAGGAGAATTAAAATTGAACATGGAATTGATATGATACTTATAGACTATCTTCAGCTTATGACAGGAAGTAATTCTGAAAGCAGACAGCAGGAGGTTTCTGAAATATCTCGTTCAATAAAAGCACTAGCAAAGGAAATGCAGTGTCCCGTTATAGCACTTTCGCAGCTTTCCAGAGCACCAGAACAGAGAACAGATCACAGACCTATGCTGTCAGACCTAAGAGAGTCAGGTTCTATTGAGCAGGATGCGGATGTAGTTATGTTTCTATATAGAGATGAATATTACAATAAAGAAACAGAAGATAAAAATGTTGCTGAATGTATTATATCAAAACAAAGAAATGGTCCTACAGGCACAGTTAAACTGGCTTGGCTTGGTCAATACAGTAAATTTGGACGTTTGGATGTTATGCACCAGGAATAAAATTTTATTAAGTCTAAAATAGATAGAGTTTTCTATCTATTTTTTTTTGGATTTTAAAATATACTATCCATTTTAAAAAGTTATTCACAAAAATAAATTTAAAAACAACAAAAATCCAAATTTCTGTGGATAAAAATAATCAATTGTGGATAAAGTTCATTTTTTAAAGTATAATAATTTTATACTATCCACCATCACAAGTTCCACTAAATTATTAATAGAAGATATTATACTCATAATCAATATGTTGAATATATGGGTAAAATCATTCAAAATAAAGATACAAGAAAAACTATAATTTATGCTAGAATTTCAAGTAATGGTCAAAAAGATGATTTAAAAAATCAAGTTCATTTTCTTAAACAATATGCTAACTCTAAAGGAATTATTGTAGATGATATATTTGAAGATATTGGTTCTGGTTTAAATTACAACCGTAAGAAATGGAATAAATTATTAGAAGATTGTATGTTAGGTTTAATCAAACAAGTAATAATATATCATAAAGATAGATTTATACGTTTTGGTTATGAATGGTTTGAAAGATTTTTAAAAGCTAATGGAGTAGAATTAATTATTGTTAACAATGAAGAATTATCACCAAAAGAAGAAATGGTTCAAGATTTAATATCAATAATTCATCAATCCTTAGGCATATGTAGATATTTATATAATTCATACCTTGCTAAAAATAAAGAATTATATGAATTATATAAACAAGGTAAACTTGATAAAAAACAAGCTTTTATGTCTGCTATTGATTTTGATAAATATATTAATAACGATATAAAAGTGCAAAATGAATTTAAATGGATTGATTTATGTGGTTCTAAAAGTAGAAAGAAATCTATATGTAATGCTGAAACAGCTTTTAAAAAGTTTTTTAAAGGAGAATCCAAATTTCCTAAATTTAAGAAAAAGAAAAATCAAAATGATAAATTATATTTTCCTAAAAATAATAAAACTGATTGGAAAATAAAAAGACATAAAATTAATATGCCTACTTTAGGTTGGTGTAAAATAAAAGAAAAAGGATATATACCTACCAACAAAATAGTTAAAAGTGGTACAGTATCTTATAAAGCAGGTAAATATTATGTTTCAGTTTTATGTGAAGTATCAGATTATAATAATTATTCTAATCAATCTAATGAAGGTATTGGTGTAGATTTGGGGATTAAAGATTTAGCTATAGTTAGTAATATAGATAAACCATTTAAAAATATAAATAAAACTAAAAGAATAAAAAAATTAGAGAAGAAACTTAAAAGAAAACAAAGACAAATTTCAAGAAAATATCAAATGAATAAAGAGGGTAAAAAATTTATTAAAACTAAGAATATCATTAAGTTAGAAACACAAACAAGAAAAATAAATCAGCAATTAACAAATATAAGACATAACTATATTCACAATATTACAACTGAATTAATAAAGCAAAAACCAAGCTTTATAACAATTGAGGATTTAAATATTAAAGGAATGATGAAGAATAGACATTTAGCCAAAGCTGTAGCACAGCAATGTTTTTATGAATTTAAAAGGCAATTAGAATATAAATGTTTATGGAATAATATTGAATTAAGAATAGTTGATAGATATTATCCTTCATCAAAAACTTGTAATTGTTGTGGATATATTAAAAAAGATTTAAAATTATCAGATAGAATTTTTGTATGTCCTAAATGTGGAGTAATAGAAGATAGGGATAAAAATGCGAGTTATAATTTAAGAGATGCTAAACTCTATAAAATAGCATAATAAAGTAAAAATATTTGATAAATAAAAAAGAAAGGAAGGAAATGCCACGAATCTATAAATAATCAAATAAAAGATTTTATAGATATATACCGATGGTCAGTCGGGAATTTACGCCTTTGGAGTGTTATATCAAATGTGAGTAGCTAAAAGCCAAAACAGGCACGTTGAAAAAGGAATATTCTCAATATGGGTGCATTTGTCCATATTTTGAGTGGCAGACTGCTAAGATGAATTTATCGAAATATATGGATCATACCATATTAAAAGCAGAAGCAACAAAGGAGCAGGTAAATAAAATCTGCATGGAAGCAATTCATTATGGTTTTGCATCAGTTTGTGTAAATCCTTGCTATGCAAGCTTTGTTAGCGAAAATCTTAAGGGTACAGATATAAAAACCTGTGTAGTTATTGGTTTTCCTTTAGGTGCTAATACAAAGGAAGTTAAATCTTTTGAAACTGCTGATGCTATAAAAAATGGTGCACAGGAAGTTGACATGGTTATAAATGTTGGAGCCTTAAAGGATAAGAATTATGATGCAGTTAAAGAAGATATAGAAGCTGTAGTGAAAGCCGCAGATAAAAAAGCTGCTGTAAAAGTAATAATAGAAACATGCCTTTTAACTGATGAAGAAAAAATTAAAGTTTGTGAAATTTCTAAAGAAGCAGGAGCAGACTTTGTGAAAACTTCTACAGGTTTTTCTACTTCTGGAGCAAAAGCTGAAGATGTTAAATTAATGAGAAAAACAGTAGGTGAAGGTATGGGTGTTAAAGCTTCAGGCGGAATAAGAGATTATAATACTGCTGTTAAAATGATAGAGTCAGGAGCCAGCAGGCTTGGAGTAAGTGCCAGCGTAGAAATAATAAAATCAGTTGAGGATTGAGAGTGAATGGAGTTCTTATTTGGATGTTATTGCAGAAAAATCAACCATAACTTTCAATTCTCAATTTTCAACTCTCCACTAGAAAAAGGAAGGTTATATATATGAGAATGTATGATATTATTACAAAAAAAAGAAATGGGTATGAACTTTCTACTGAAGAAATAAAATTTTTTATCGAAAATTATACAAAAGGCAGTATTCCAGATTATCAAGTTTCAGCTCTAATGATGGCAGTATATTTTCAGAAAATGGATATGAGAGAAACTACTGATTTAACTATGGCAATGGTTAATTCAGGAGAAATATTAGATTTATCAAAAATTGATGGTATTAAAGTAGATAAGCACAGCACTGGAGGAGTTGGTGATACAACATCATTAGTTCTTACACCTATGGTAGCTGCAATTGGAGTACCTGTAGCTAAAATGTCAGGAAGAGGTTTAGGGCATACAGGAGGAACAATTGATAAACTTGAATCTTTTGAAGGGTTTAATGTAGAAATAACTGAAGAACAGTTTATTAGTAACGTTAATACTAATAAAATAGCTATTATGAGTCAGACATGTGATTTAGCACCAGCCGATAAAAAGCTATATGCATTAAGAGATGTCACAGGAACTGTAGAAAACATTTCTCTTATTTCTTCAAGTATAATGAGCAAAAAAATAGCAGCAGGAGCTGACTGTATTGTACTTGATGTTAAGGTTGGAGATGGTGCTTTCATGAAATCTTATGATGAAGCAAAAAAGCTTGCAGAAGTAATGGTTGAAATAGGAAACAATGTAGGCAGAAAAACTGTAGCTGTTATTTCTGATATGGATCAGCCATTAGGCTTTGCAGTTGGTAATGCATTAGAAGTAAAAGAAGCTATAAATACATTACAAGGAAGAGGTCCAAAAGATTTATTTGAATTATGTTTAACTCTAGGAAGTAATATGGTTTACCTTGCAGGAAAAGCAAATAC
>JAUZPN010000201.1 GCA_030705885.1 Bacillota bacterium
GGGGATAAGTCATCTAGCTACTTGAAGGAATACTATGACGTACTTGCAGGTGATTTTCCATCGGATAAAACACAAATACTTTTTGTTGTAGATGAAAATAATGAGATTAATAATACTGCATTAGAAGCATTAGGTATTGATTATAATAAGAAAAGTATCAATTTTAATGAGATTGTTGGAAAGGAATATAAGTTGATATTAAATGATGATTACTATAAAAAATCAGGAAATGCTTTCACAATTAATGGAGACCCTTCTGATTTGAGTAGCCTATATAATAGTCCAAATGCTGTTAATTTAAAAATAAGCGGTATAATAAGAATAAAGAAAGATGTTAAGATTTCTGGAATTTCCTCAGGAATTACTTATTCAGATGAACTTTCACAATTTTTTATTGATAATGCTATGAAATCTCAAATTGTTCAATCACAGCAAACAGTTAATTATAATGTTCTGACAGGTGAGATGTTCTCTAGTGAAGGTCAAACAGCATCAATTGGAAAAGGTCCGATGAATGCAAGAGCTGCTAATTCAAATATGAAAAAGTCACAAACAAAGGATGAGGTTCTGAAATCATTAGGAGCATCTTTTGTTCCAGCATCTGTTTCATTATATCCAGTAAATTTTGACTCAAAAGAAAAAATCACAAAATATCTTGATAGCTGGAATAATGGATTAAATGAAAAAGACCAAGTTAAATATACTGATATGGCTTCAATGGTTACAAGTTTATCTAAGAGCCTCATGGACTCAATTACTCTTGTATTAATTGCATTTGCAGCTATTTCATTGGTTGTTTCTTTAATTATGATTGCTATCATAACATACATTTCAGTATTAGAACGTACTAAGGAAATAGGTGTTTTACGTGCACTAGGAGCCAGGAAGAAAGACATTACACGCGTTTTCAATGCTGAAACATTTATTATAGGTCTTTGCTCTGGTACTTTAGGCATAGGAATTGCATATTTGCTTACATTCCCTGTGAATAGTATTCTTTATAAAGTAACAAGTTTATCTAATGTGGCACAGCTTAATCCTGTTCATGCATTAGCACTAATATTAATCAGTTTGCTGCTGACTGTTCTTGGTGGAGCAATACCAGCAAAAATGGCTGCAAAGAAAGATCCAGTAACTGCATTACGTTCGGAATAGTGACAGATAGAAATTTGATATAATTTTGTTATATAGAAAAAGTCCATAGGAGTTCAATCACCTCTATGGACTTTTTGTTTTAACACCTTGGATTTTCCCACCAGCCAAATGCAACTACTGATTTGCTAAGTCCTTGACCTAATGATTTTATAACTAAAGTATAGTTTCCTCGAGGAGGTTCAATAAATTTTCCATCCTCTTCAGCTATCAATGTTGTTTTTGGATTCACTATCCTTTCGTATACATTTACTCCGCTTGTAGGAAGAATGGGTGTAGATGGTATGAATTCAATGTTTACTTCATTTCTTGGGAGAGGTCTTATGGCAGTATTAGTAGGAGAGACCTTTTTAGATATAATTCTTTGATTAGGCAGATCAGTATTAAGCCATATTTGAACTAGCAAATCCTCATTAGAAAAATTAGAAACAGTAAATACATTTACAAATAAATCAACTTCTGAACCATGCGGATTTACTAAGCTTGCCCAAGCAACTGACCTATTACCAACTGTCAAAGTTTTAGTTTGTCCTACAAAATATAGTCCTTTTATTGAATTATATAAAGAAACAGGATTATCAACAACCTGTTTAAAATCATTATTTAAAAACATAATCATCAACTCCTAAAGAATTTTTTTGTATATAGTATTAAACAAAGTTAATTTATGTGCATATATACTATCCTCAGTTACAAGATTACACTAAATTTGTAAAAGGAACTCCTTCCCGCTATCATTTATAAATTAAGTGGAACTAAATGTGACCAAACAAAGTATAGTTGATATTTTAGAAGTGTTTAAATATAACTAAATGTGGTAAAATAATAGTAATGAGTAGTACAGGGAGTGAGTAGATTGGAAAAGAGGTTTAATATTACAGGAACTTGTATACCAGCAAAACATTATATGGTTAATATATCAAGCAAAATAGAATCAATTACTAAATTAATTGAAAATGAAGAATATTTTATTATAAACCGACCAAGGCAGTATGGTAAGACTACAACACTGTTTATTTTATACACGAGATTAAAAAATGATAATAATTATTTACCAATAAAAATAAGTTTTGAAGGAATAGGAGACGAAATTTTTGAGAAAGAAGAACTTTTTTCACAAGGATTTTTAGATTTAATAAGTACAAATCTTTCTTTTATTTCAGAAGAACTATCTGATTTTATAGATAAACAAAAAGATGAAATAAAATCATTAAAGGATTTATCGAAGTTTATAACAAAATTTATTATAAAAGCGAATAAAAAAGTAGTACTGATGATAGATGAGGTAGATAAAAGCAGTAACAATCAACTGTTCCTAAGCTTTCTTGATATGCTTAGGAATAAATATTTACTTAGAAATGAAGGCAGTGATTATACTTTTCATAGTGTTGTGCTAGTTGGTATTTATGATGTTAAAAGCTTGAAATTAAAGATAAGACCAGATGAAGAACATAAATACAACAGCCCATGGAATATAGCTGCAGATTTTAATATAGATATGAGCTTTTCCAAGGAAGAAATAGCAACAATGCTTACAGATTATGTGAATACAACAGGTGTAAAGCTGGATAAAGAATATTTTTCAGATAAACTTTATTTCTATACTTCAGGGTATCCCTTTTTAGTAAGTAAGCTTTGCAAAATAATAGATGAAACTATAATGAATAAAGAAAGCCTGGAATGGGATAATGAATACATTGAATTAGCAGTTAAAGAACTATTAAAAGATAGTAATACTAACTTTGACAGCCTTATAAAAAATATTGAAAATAATAATGAGGTTTATGATTTTGTCAAAGAAATTGTTTTAGACGGAAAAAATATAACTTATATAAAAACGGATTATGTAATAAATCTATGCACTATATATGGAATTATCAGGGATGAAAATGGTGTTTGCAAGCTGCATAATAGAATTTATGAACAACTTATATATAATCATATGATGATCAAAGTAATACGTAAAGACAAGGATTCATCTATGTTTGAATATAATTATAAGGCTCATTTTATAGAAGACGGAATGCTGAATGTAAAGAAGGTATTATTAAAATTTCAGGAATTTATGAAGCATGAGTATTCACAAAAAAGAGAAGCTTTTCTTGAAGAGGATGGCAGACTTCTGTTTTTAGCTTTTTTAAGTCCAATAATAAATGGCACAGGTTTTGCTTTTAAAGAAGTGAAAGGCGGAGAGGAAAAAAGATTTGATATTGTTATAACATATGAAAAGAAAATGTTTATACTTGAGCTTAAAAAATGGTATGGTGAAGAATACCACAAAATGGGACAAATTCAGTTGGGTAAATACTTAGAACAGTACGGATTAGAAGAGGGATATCTTTTGATTTTTGATTCAAGAAAAAGCACAAATGCATCAGGTAAAACTGAAGAAATAAGCATTAATATAGGAAATAAAGAAAAAAGGATTTTTGAGGTTTACTGCTAGTAAAATTAATCTAATGATTGAAGGTGGTAACATGAAATATATTGAAATTTATCGTCAAAATCGATCCATTTTTCAAAAAGGATATTATTATTTTGAAGGAAACAAAAAAGTGGATGTTTCTAATTATATTACAAGTCTTGAGAAGTCAACACATATAATAACAGATTTTGTTGATCAACCTAAAGTCAATAGAGCTTCAAAATATATTGTTACTAAGAATATTATAAATTGTGGAAGTATTACAGCACTGCATAATCTTTGAGATAAGGGATTGAATGGAGAAATCATCATACTGAATTTTGCAAATGCCATGTTTCCAGGTGGGGCATATATTATCGGCGGAAATGCTCAGGAGGAAAGCCTTTGTAGAGCTTCAATGTTATATTACAGCTTGAAATACGGAAAACATTATTATAATTATAATCGTATGCACATTATGCCTACATATAGCGATATAATGATATATTCACAAGATATTCTGGTAATAAGAAATGATGATGGAGTTTTATTAGAAAATCCTACGACATGTTCATTTATAACATCTCCTGCTGTAAACAGAAGATTTGCAAAATTCTTTTATTCTTCTTCAAAAATTAATGAAATTATGGATAATAGAATAAGAAATATTATTTGTCTGACAGCACAAAAGAAACCAA
>JAUZPN010000202.1 GCA_030705885.1 Bacillota bacterium
GATAACAGCAAACTTTTTACAATAACTTTAAATGTACCTGGAAAGCATAATGTGCTTAATGCTCTTGCAAGTGTTTGTTCTGCACTTGCCTTAAATGTTAAATATGATGCTATTATAGATGGAATATCAAGTTTCTATGGAACACATAGAAGATTTGAAGTAAAAGGTGAAAAAAACGGAATTACTGTAGTTGATGACTATGCTCACCATCCAACAGAAATCAAAGCTACATTAAATTCTGCTAAAGTATATCCTCACAAAAAGATTTATTGTGTTTTTCAACCTCACACTTATTCTAGAACAATAACATTATTTGATAGTTTTGTAGATGCATTTTACGATACTGATGAATTAATACTTGCAGACATATATGCTGCAAGAGAAAAAGATATGCATATTGTCAGTTCAGATGTTCTTGGTGATGCTATACGAAAAAAAGGAGTAAACTGTAAAAACATCCACAGTTTTGAGGAAATAGTTAAATATTTGGAGTCAAAGCTTGAAAGCGGTGATTTACTTTTAACTGTTGGAGCAGGGGATATAAACTTAGTAGGAGAAATGTTTCTTAAGTAAAAATCCCAAAATTTATTGACATACTTTATATTATATAATAAACTTAATTTATATTATTTTTAGAAGGAGGCAAGGATTATGTTTAATAAAATATTTTTTATTATGTTTAAATTATTTAACATTTTATATCATAAATTTATAAAAGCTGTCCCTGCCTCCTTTACGGTTTTTTCTATGCCGTAAAGTATATTTAATCTGTATAAAGTAATTTAAGGTCATGGGTCAAATTAAGTCCCATGACCTTTTTTTATTTTCTCAAATCATTATTTAATATATATCCACAATAAAGGGGGGATTATTTTGAATCGTATTTTAAAATATATGTGGAAATATAAATTATTATTAACAATACCAACAATAGTAATGCTTTTAAGCATTGCATTAAACATGTTCAATCCTTATCTTTCAAAACTTTTTATTGACAGAGTAATAAAAAACAATGAGCTGAAACTTTTTCCAATTATAATAGCAGCATTAGCAGCTATAGGACTTTTTATGGCAGTTTTTGAATACATTAAGGAATATTTATTTGACTTATTGTCCTCAAAAGTTCATAAAGATCTTAAAGATGAACTTTTTAATCATATAGACAGCCTTTCCTTCAGCTACTTTGATAATATGAATACAGGTGAACTAATGTCAAGAATGGGCGAAGATATAGAAAACATCTGGCATTCCATAGGTTTTGGAATAAGACTTTTTGTTGAAAATGCTATTTATTTTATTGTAACTTCAATAATACTCATTATTCTTAATCGCACATTAGCACTAGCTTGTCTAGTAATAATGCTGCCATTATCATTTATTACGTTAAAACTAGAAAAAAAATTTGGTGATGTTTATGGCAAAATAAGCGATCAAGCTGCATCCATAAATACTACAGCACAAGAAAACATAGCTGGTGTTAGACTTGTAAAAGCTTTTGCAAGAGAAAAATATGAAATAAAGAAATTTTTAGAGCTTAACAATAATAACTACAACTTAAATATGGAACTTGCTAAAGTTACAGCAAAGTATTTTCCTCCAATGGAGTTCTTAACTAATATATGTGTAGTCATTGTTATAATACTAGGAGGTATACTTGTTATAAAGCAAGACCTTACTTTAGGTACCCTTGTAGCATTTACAGGCTACATATGGAACCTTATATGGCCAATGCGTATGCTTGGATGGCTTACAAACATTTTGTCGCAAAATATGGCTTCCTGTATAAAAATTTTTAAAATATTAGATACTAAGGCTGAAATAAAAGATAAAGAAAATCCTATTCACTTAGAAGATGTTAAAGGCCACATTAAGTTTAATAATGTATCCTTCAAATATTCTAATGATTATATTTTAAAAAATATAAATATAGATGCAAAACAAGGTTCAACAATTGCTATAATGGGAGCAACAGGATCAGGAAAGTCCTCTATAGTTAATCTTATCGGAAGATTTTATGATGTATGTGAAGGTTCCGTAACAATTGATGGATCTGATATTAAAGATTTATGTCTTCAAGATATAAGAAAGAAAATGTCTGTAGTACCTCAAGACACTTTCCTGTTTTCAGAAACTATTGAACAAAATATTAGATTCGGTAAGGAAAATGCCTCTATGGAAGAGATAGAAAATGCCTGTAAAACTGCATGTGCTGACGATTTTATAGAAGAATTAAAGGATGGATATAAAACGATAATAGGCGAAAGAGGCATAGGTCTTTCCGGAGGTCAAAAACAAAGACTTGCAATAGCAAGAGCACTTGTAAGAGACTGCAGAATATTAATTTTGGATGATGCTACTTCTGCCCTTGATATGGATACTGAATACAATCTTCTTAAAAATCTGCAAAAAAGCCATAAGAGAGTTACAACATTTATAATTGCACATAGAATCTCTGCAGTAAAAAATGCAGATGAAATAATATTTATGCAGGATGGCTGCATTGCTGAAAGAGGTACTCACGAAGAACTTTTAAGCAAACATGGTCTATATTATGAAGTTTACTCTGAACAGTTTAGGGAATTTACTGAAGATGATAAAGCTGAAATTGAAGAAAATGACATGGAGGTGATATAATGGCTAAAAATGCAATAAATCAAGATGAAGAATCATCAAATCGTTCAAAATACGATATTCTTTTCAAACTTTTTTCTTATTTAAAGCCTTATAAATTTAAAGTTTTTATAGTAATTATTATGCTGATACTAGTTATGTTCTGCAATGTAATAAACCCGCTGATATTACAACTTTCTATTGACAAATATATGAGCAAAAATAATATTAAAGGTTTAATTGAAATAGGCATTATTATGATTATAATGAACATAATATCAATGGTTATTTCAAGATACAGGACTATATTAATGGCAGCTGTGACAAACAAAGTACTTCTTACAATACGTCATGAACTCTATACACATATTCAGAAGCTTTCGTTTTCGTTCTTTGATAACAGACCTGTAGGAAAAATACTAGCAAGAGTTATTGGAGATGTTAATTCATTGAATGACCTTCTTACAAACAGTGTAACTACACTTATACCAGAAAGCTTAAGTATATTGTTTGTAGCTGTTATGATGTTCATAACTAACTATAAACTTGCATCAGTGGCTGTTATAATACTTCCAATTTTAATTTTCATTATGTCACTAATAGAAAATGCCAGCAGAAAAAGATGGAATTTATATAGAAAAAAACGTTCAAACCTAAATGCATATACTCATGAAAATTTTTCAGGAATAAGGGTAGTTCAAGAATTTGCAGCCGAAAAGAAATGTTCTCAAACTTTCTCTGTGTACGTTAAAGAAATGTTATTTGATGGATTTTTACATGCAGTGAGATTTAACGATCTTTTCTGGCCTATGGTTGAATTTTCAGGATGTATTGGTACCATTATTGTATACTGGTATAGTTTAAAAATGATACATGCTGGCACTTTATCTGTAGGAACACTTCTAGCCTTTACCTGGTATGTAACTATGTTCTGGAAACCTATTACTAACTTAACTAACTTTTATACATCACTTGTAACAAATTTCGCTTCAGCCGAAAGAATATTTGACATCATGGATATAAAACCTGATATAAATAATATAAATACTTCTTATTTAATGCCTAAAATAAACGGAAATGTTGAATTTAAAAATGTTACCTTTGGTTATGAAGATGGAATAACTATATTAGATAATGTAAGCTTTAAAGTAAATTCAGGTGAAAATATTGCTTTAGTAGGACCTACTGGTGCTGGTAAAACTACTATAATAAGTTTAATAAGTCGTTTCTACGATACAATAGACGGTGAAGTATTAATTGATGGTCACAACGTAAAAAATGTAGACCTTGAGTCTCTTAGAAGTCAAATGGGAATAATGCTTCAAGACACTTTTTTATTTTCAGAAACAGTCAGAGAAAATATTAGGTATGGAAGACTTGATGCTTCAGATGAAGAAATAATTTCTGCCGCTAAAGCAGTAAATGCTCATGGTTTTATAATGAAACTTGAAAAAGGATATGATACTGTAATTAATGAAAGAGGTTCTAGGCTCTCTGTTGGTCAGCGTCAGCTAATTTCCTTTGCAAGAGCTCTGCTTGCAGATCCAAGAATTTTAATACTTGATGAAGCTACTTCCAATATTGATACCTATACAGAAAGACTTGTTCAAAAAGGTATAAAAAAATTATTA
>JAUZPN010000203.1 GCA_030705885.1 Bacillota bacterium
ATATTAGAGAATAATGGAATTGGATATAAAATTCTTACTTCTGGAAGTACTATTTCAAATATGCCTGAAGTTGAAGAAGAGGTTATGTTATATATCCAGCAGATTGTTAGGGAAGATTTCATAGGTCTATATGGATTTTTAACAAAAGAAGAATTATCAATGTTTAATCTTCTTTTAACAATAAATGGTGTTGGAGCAAAAGCGTCATTATCACTTTTATCTATTAGTAATGTAAACAGCTTAAAAAGTGCTATAATCAATGGAGATGAAAAGTTAATTACAAGAGCACCTGGTATTGGTAAAAAAATAGCACAACGAGTTATTTTAGAATTAAAAGATAAATTAAAGGTTGATTCAATTAATACTAGTGATGATTTTGAAACTTCAGATTCAGGAAATATAGAAGGTAATAATGCTGCTAATGAAGCATTATATGCATTAATATCATTAGGATATTCTGAAAGAGAAGCAGAAACAGCATTAAAAAGTATAGATAAAAATGATAGTGTTGAAAACATAATAAAAAAGTGTTTAAAAGTATTGATGAATTAATTTACGAACATATATTTGCTGTATTGCTTATTTGAGTAACAAAAGGAGAGAAAATGGACGAGGAAAGAATAGTAACAGCTTCAAGTATTGATGAAGATGAAGTGGTAGAATATAGTTTGAGACCAAATAAATTAAAAGAATATATTGGTCAGGATAAAGTAAAAGAAAAATTAGATATATTCATTAAGGCAGCACAAAATAGGAAAGAGCCGTTAGATCATGTACTGCTGTATGGACCACCCGGATTGGGAAAAACTACCTTGGCTAACATTATTTCCAGGGAAATGAGAGGAAATTTAAAAATTACTTCCGGACCTGCTATAGAAAGAGCTGGTGATTTAGCTGCAATTTTGACCAGCCTTAGTGATTTTGATGTTTTGTTTATTGATGAAATTCATAGATTAAATAGAAATATTGAAGAAATATTGTATCCTGCGATGGAGGATTATGCTCTTGATATTGTAATAGGTAAGGGTGCTGCAGCAAAATCCATACGTCTTGATTTACCTAAATTTACTCTTATTGGTGCTACAACTAGAGTTGGACTGCTTACATCACCACTAAGAGACAGGTTTGGAGTTTTATGCTCTATGGAATTTTATAATGATAATGAATTAAAAGAAATAATAATAAGATCTGCAAAAATACTAGGAGCAGAAATAGACACAGATGCTGCTTTAGAAATTGGCAGACGTTCAAGAGGAACGCCAAGAGTAGCAAATAGACTTTTAAAAAGAGTAAGGGATTATTCAGAAGTAAAAGGATTTAAAGTAATAAACAGTGAAACTGCAAAAGCAGCTTTGGAATTGTTAGATGTAGATAAGGAAGGTTTTGATAGGATTGATAATAAAATTTTAGCTGCTATAATTGATAATTTTAAAGGAGGTCCTGTTGGACTGGAAACACTTTCATATTTTATAGGAGAAGAATTAGATACTATTCAGGATGTTTATGAGCCATATCTTCTTCAAAAAGGTTTTATAATAAGAACTTCTAGGGGAAGGATAGCTACAGATAAAGCATATTTACATCTAAAGAGAAATAAAACAAATGCAGATTCTCATCAATGTACAGTTTTTGATGAAGATAATTAATATTTAGTATACTTTCCTTGGGCACATTTAGTTCCACTTAATTTATAAATGATATCGGAGAGAAGCTTCTTTTAGAAATCTAGTGGAACTTTGTGACCGAGGATAGTATAAATACAAAAGAAGTACAGGAGTGATAAATTTTGAATATTAAAGATTTTTATTTTGATTTGCCAGAGGAACTTATTGCACAGCATCCAATTGAAAAAAGAGATGAGTCAAGGTTGATGGTGGTAAATAAAAATAATGGAGAAATAGAACATAAAAAATTTAAAAATATAATTGGATACCTTAAACCTGGTGATTGTTTAGTTTTAAATGATACTAGAGTTCTTCCAGCAAGACTTATAGGAAGTAAAGAAGGTTCTGGTGGAAAGATAGAATTTCTGCTGCTAAAAAGAACTGGTAAAGATACATGGGAGACTTTGGTAAAGCCGGGAAAGAGAGCTCAAATAGGTTCTAAATTTATTTTTGGGGAAGGAGAACTAAAAGGTGAAGTTATTGCTTTAGGTCAGGAAGGCAATCGTTTTGTTAAATTTACATATGAAGGTTTATTTGAAAATGTTCTTGATAAATTAGGTCAGATGCCTCTTCCTCCATATATCAAAGAGAGATTGGAGGATAAAGAGAGATATCAGACTGTTTATTCAAAAGAAGTAGGTTCTGCTGCTGCACCTACTGCAGGTCTTCATTTTACAAATGAACTGCTTGAAGAAATTAAAAGTAAAGGAATTAAAATTGCTTTTATAACTCTGCATGTTGGTCTTGGAACATTTAGACCTGTAAAAGTTGAAAAAATAGAGGAACATTTAATGCATTCAGAGTATTATCAAATTTCAAAAGAAACTGCAGATATTATTAATGAAACTAAGGAAAATGGTAATAGAGTTATTGCAGTTGGGACAACATCAACACGTACACTTGAAACTATTGGTGATGCTGATGGAAAAGTAAGAGAACAAAGTGGATGGACAGATATTTTTATATATCCTGGTTATAAGTTTAAAGTTGTGGATGCATTAATAACTAATTTTCACCTTCCTGAATCAACACTAATAATGCTTGTTAGTGCATTAAGCAGCAGGGATATAATAATGAATGCATATAAAACTGCAGTAGAAAATAAGTATAGGTTCTTTAGTTTTGGAGATGCTATGTTCTTAAAATGAATGTATAATATTTCCAAGGAAATGATAAGTATTTTTAGCAGAGGAGATAATAGATGTACAAATTATTAAAAAAACATAAAAATGCACGAAGGGGCGAATTAAAAACAGTTCATGGTACAATACAAACACCAGTTTTCATGAATGTTGGTACTTTAGCAGTCATAAAAGGTGCAGTATCTTCTATGGATTTAAAAGATATTGGCTGTCAGGTTGAATTATCAAATACGTATCATCTGCACTTAAGACCAAGTGATGATGTAATTTATAAAATGGGCGGCCTTCATAAATTTATGAATTGGGATAGACCAATATTAACTGACTCAGGAGGATTTCAAGTCTTTTCGCTGTCTAATATTAGGAAAATTAAAGAAGAAGGAGTTTTTTTTAATTCACATATAGATGGTAAAAAAATATTTATGGGACCAGAAGAAAGTATGAGGATTCAAAGCAATTTAGGCTCAACTATTGCTATGGCTTTTGATGAATGTATTGAAAATCCTTCACCTAGAGAGTATGTTATAAAATCAGTTGAAAGAACTACCAGATGGCTTGAGAGATGTAAAGCTGAATTAGATAGATTAAATTCACTTCCAAATACAATTAATAAAAATCAAATGCTGTTTGGTATAAATCAAGGCGGCATATTTGAGGATATAAGAATACAGCATGCAAAAACAATTTCAGAGATGAATTTAGATGGGTATGCTATAGGTGGTCTTGCAGTAGGTGAAACACATGAAGAAATGTACAGAATAATTGATGCTGTTGTTCCGCATCTTCCGCAGGAAAAACCTATTTATTTAATGGGAGTAGGACTTCCAAGCAATATTTTAGAAGCAGTTTCGCGTGGAGTAGATTTTTTTGACTGTGTACTGCCTGCGAGGAATGGAAGACATGCACATGTATTTACTAAGTATGGAAAAATAAATTTAAATAATGCCAAATATGAATTAGATGGAGCTCCTATTGATGAAGGCTGCCAGTGCCCTGCATGTAAGAACTATACAAGAAGCTATATAAGGCATTTATTTAAAGCAAAAGAAATGCTGGCTATGAGACTTTGTGTTCTTCATAATTTATACTTTTATAATAATCTTATGCAGGAAATTAGAGATGCTATAGATGGTGATTATTTTGATGAATTTAAAGAAAAAAAATTTGATGATTGGAAGGGTAAAGCATAAATTTTACTTGAAAATTAATACTATTTAGAGTATATTATTTTAATGTAAGCTTTAATTTCAATTTACGCGGATTTTTTATTTATATTTTGGTCAATTGAAATTATAATAATTAGACAAGGAGGGTGACAAAGTGCAGAAATATATTACATTTATTCCTTACATATTAGTTATTGTAGTATTTTATTTATTAATTTTTGTTCCTGAAAGCAAAAGAAGAAAGAAA
>JAUZPN010000204.1 GCA_030705885.1 Bacillota bacterium
AGGAAATTGAAAGAATAAGAGAGATTGATGTTCTTACTGGAGAAATATTAGGAAACTTAAAGCATGTTGCGGTTTTCCCAGCATCTCACTTTGCTGCATCTCGTGAAAGGATGGAAAGAGCTATTACTCAAATTGAAGGTGAATTGGAAGAAAGACTTAAAGAGCTGACATCTCAAGATAAGTTATTAGAAGCACAAAGACTTAAACAAAGAACAAACTTTGATATTGAAATGATGAGAGAGGTTGGATACTGTAGTGGTATAGAGAATTATTCAAGAATTATGGATGGAAGAGCAGCAGGTACATCACCTAAGACATTAATAGATTACTTTCCAGATGATTTTTTGCTTTTTATTGATGAAAGTCATGTTACACTGCCGCAGGTAAGAGCCATGTATGCAGGAGACCGTTCAAGAAAAGAAACTTTAGTAAATTATGGATTTAGACTCCCATCAGCATTTGATAACAGGCCTCTTAAGTTTAATGAATTTGAAAATAAAATGAATAGAGTAGTTTTTGTAAGTGCTACTCCAGCTCAATATGAATTAGAACATTCAACAAATGTGGCAGAGCAGATAATAAGACCTACGGGACTGCTCGACCCTGAAATTGTTGTAAAACCAGTTAAGGGTCAAATAGATGATTTATATGCTCAGATAAATGAAATTGTTAATAAAGGTTTTAGAGTTCTAGTAACTACACTTACAAAAAAAATGGCGGAAGATTTGACTAAATATTTTAAAGAAATGAAAATAAAAATTAATTATCTGCATTCAGATATAGATACAATAGAAAGAATGAAAATAATTCAGCAGCTTAGAAAAGGTGAGTTTGACGTTTTAGTAGGAATTAATCTTCTTAGAGAAGGTTTAGATATACCAGAGGTAGCATTAGTAGCTATATTAGATGCTGATAAGGAAGGATTTCTTCGTTCTGAAACTTCACTTATTCAAACTATAGGAAGAGCAGCAAGAAACTCTGAAAGTAAAGTTATCATGTATGCAGATGTGGTAACAAAATCTATGGATAGAGCTATTACTGAAACTAATAGAAGAAGAAAAATACAGATGGAATATAATGAAAAAAATGGTATTGTACCTACTACAATATCTAAGGACATAAGGGATGTAATTGAAATTACTACAGTGGCTGAGGAAAATGCAGAATATGAAAGTCTTGAAAAAGCTGTTGAAGCAGAAAAAGAAACAACAGAAAATTTAATAAAAAAATATGAAGAAGAGATGCAGCAAGCAGCTAAGGATTTGCAGTTTGAAAGAGCAGCACAGCTTAGGGACATTATATATAAATTGAATAAACAGAAAAAAAAGAAGTAAAGTAAGTATTTGGATGGTGGAACATGAAAGATAAAATTGTTATAAAAAATGCAAAGGTTAATAATTTAAAGAATGTAACATTAGAAATACCAAGAGATAAGTTTGTAGTATTTACAGGACTTTCGGGTTCAGGAAAATCTTCTCTTGCTTTTGATACTCTTTATGCAGAAGGACAGAGAAGGTATGTTGAGTCCTTGTCAGCTTATGCAAGGCAGTTTTTAGGTCAGATGAATAAGCCTGATGTAGAAAGTATTGAAGGACTATCGCCTGCAATTTCTATTGATCAGAAAACAACAAGCAGAAATCCGCGTTCTACTGTGGGTACAGTTACTGAAATATATGATTATTTAAGGCTTTTATATGCCAAAATAGGTGTTCCGCACTGCCCAAAATGCGGTAAGAAAATAACTGCACAAACTGTTGATCAAATGGTTGATACTATTTTGGCACATAAAGAAAAAACAAAAATACAGATATTGGCTCCTATGGTGAGAGGAAGAAAGGGAGAACATGAGAAAGTCATAGAAAATATTAAGAAAAATGGCTTTATCAGGGCAAGAATTGATGGCGAAATTTTTGAACTTACTGAAGATGAAATAAAATTAGAAAAGAATATAAAACATACAATTGAAGCAGTAGTAGATAGACTTGTTCTGAAGGAAGATATAAGAAGCAGGCTGTCTGATTCCTTAGAAACTGCATTAAAGCTTGCAGAAGGTTTAGTTATTGTTAATGTTATTGGTGGAGAGAATATGCTTTTCAGTGAAAAATTTGCATGTGCTGATTGTGGTATAAGCATTGATGAACTGGCACCTAGAATGTTTTCATTTAATTCACCTTTTGGTAAATGCGACACCTGTGACGGATTAGGTACACTTATGGAACTCAGTGAGGATCTAGTTATACCGGACAAAACTAAGAGCATTGCAGAAGGAGCTATAATTCCTTGGAGCAATATAGTTAACAATGAAGACTCATGGAATTATAGCATTTTAAAATCTCTTTCAAAAGAGTATAATTTTAGTATAGATACTCCAATTAATGAGCTTCCAAGTGAAATTGTTAATATTCTGCTTTATGGTACAAACGGACATAAAATTAAAGTAACCTACAAAAGAGACAGCGGCACTGGATTGTTTAATCATGCATTTGAAGGTGTAATTAATAATTTGAAAAGAAGATTTCTTGAAAGTAATTCTGATTATATTAAAAATGAAATTGAAGAATATATGAGCAACAAACCTTGTCCAAAATGCAAAGGGGCAAGACTTAAACCAGAAGTTCTTGCGGTTACTGTAGGAGATAAGAATATTTATGAGTTCTGCAGCCTTGCTATAAGAGATGAGCTTTCTTTTGTGGAAAACTTAAAATTATCAGAAAAAGATACTATTATAAGTAATCAAATTCTTAAGGAAATTAAGTCAAGACTGAAATTTTTAATTGATGTAGGACTTGACTACCTTAATCTTTCAAGAATGGCAGGAACTCTTTCAGGAGGAGAAGCTCAAAGAATAAGGCTTGCAACACAGATAGGTTCAAGCTTGGTTGGAGTTTTATATATTTTAGATGAGCCAAGTATTGGTCTTCATCAAAGAGATAATGATAAGCTTATTGCTACATTAAAGCATTTAAGAGATTTAGGCAATACACTTGTAGTTGTAGAGCATGATGAAGATACCATGAAAGAAGCTGATTATATTGTTGATATTGGTCCTGGTGCAGGAGAACATGGCGGTGAAGTAGTTGCAGCAGGCACTTTAGATGAGATAAAAGCTTCCGAACGATCAATAACTGGGCAATATTTAAGCAGAAAAAAATTTATATCAGTACCAAAAGAAAGAAGAAAAGCAGGGGATAGGTTCATACAAATTACAGGTGCAAAAGAAAATAATCTAAAAAATATTGATGTAAAAATTCCATTAGGTATTTTTACTTGTGTAACAGGTGTTTCAGGTTCAGGAAAAAGCACATTAGTAAATGAAATATTATATAAAGGATTAAATAAAAGAATAAATAATTCTAAATCAAACCCTGGTCTTCATAAGGATATTTCGGGTTATGAAAATATAGATAAAATAATAGATATAGATCAAAGCCCAATAGGAAGAACTCCCCGTTCAAACCCTGCAACATATACTAGTGTATTTGATATTATAAGAGAAACCTTTGCTGCTACAGCAGAATCAAGAATGAGAGGCTATAAAATTGGAAGATTCAGTTTCAATGTTAAAGGCGGCAGATGTGAAGCCTGCAGCGGTGATGGAATAATTAAAATTGAAATGCAGTTTTTATCTGATGTTTATGTTCCTTGTGAAGTGTGCAAGGGAAAAAGGTATAACAGAGAAACTTTAGAGGTAAAATATAAAGGTAAAAATATAGCTGATGTGTTAAATATGACTGTAGAAGAGGGCTTAAGCTTCTTTGAAAATATACCTCGAATTAGTAATAAGCTTCAAACTTTAATGGATGTTGGACTTGGATATATTAAGCTTGGTCAGCCATCTACTCAATTATCAGGAGGAGAAGCTCAAAGAATAAAATTAGCATATGAGCTTTCAAAAAGAAGCACAGGAAAAACATTATACATTCTTGATGAACCAACTACAGGATTACATATTGATGATGTAAACAGACTTATATATATACTTCAAAGGTTAGTAGATGCAGGAAATACGATTGTTGTTATAGAACATAATTTAGATGTTATAAAGTCTGCTGATTATTTAATAGATCTTGGACCAGAAGGCGGAGAAAAGGGAGGTACAATAATTTGTACAGGAACTCCTGAAGAAGTTTCTAAAATTAAAAAATCTTATACAGGACAATATTTAAAAAAAATGATATAATATAGAGACTAGCATATG
>JAUZPN010000205.1 GCA_030705885.1 Bacillota bacterium
CCTCTGGTATCATACCTAGACAAGTAGCCAAAATAAAATCTTTATACTTGATTTTAGAAAGTCCAGCAGCATAACTTAAAGCATCATGAGGAAAAACCATTGAAACTCTCATAGTAAACATAAGCTTAAATCCTTTTTGTTCTATATTATTGTCAAGTTTTAAGCTTTTACCTCTTAATATTTTATTTACAAAAGACTGACCTAGTATTCTTGCAAAGTAAAAACCTGTTGTAGAGGATAAAAATATTCCAACCATATTAAGTAAAAATCCTACTAAAGGTCCAAAATACTCTCCAGCAAAAATACAAACAAGTGAAGAAGGTACAAAAAAAACCAATGGCTTAAGTGCAAAAATAACCTCAAACAAAACTGCTACTAAATATTTATGATGAGACATAATATATCTAAATTTGTGTATATCAGGTTTTTTTAATTTTATTCGCATAATACGCTTAACAATAAGTGAATGTTTAAATAATCTGTGAACAAAATATATGATTATAATAGCAAATATAATTATAGCAATTACTTTTATTATTTTTATTATTTTTTTATTATCTTTCATACTATCCCCTTATTCTATAAACTTATATTATATCATATCATGTTAGTAATAAACTTACAAATAAACTTTTATATATAATTTCATTTTTCTATTAATTTTTTCTTTCAGATATGGTATACTGTACATAATAAATTATATCATAATGTGATTTTTAGTTTTTTTAGGAATTATTTTTTAGGAGTGATAATATATATGGCTAAAAATGCCGTACCTAATATTTTTACCTTTGCAAATCTTGCTTTTGGTATTTTATCTATACTTATGACTTTTGAAGCATGTTTTGAACCAATGAAATATAGCAATTATACTTGGGCTTGTATTTTTATAATGCTGGCTGCTGTTGTTGATAGATATGATGGAAGAATAGCTCGTGCACTAAATGTATCCAGTGATTTAGGAAAAGAACTCGATTCATTAGCTGATTTAGTTTCTTTTGGTGTTGCTCCTTCTATACTTTTATTCAGCTTGTATAATTTTAAAAATCTTGGTATTATAGGATACTTGTTAGCTTTAGCATTACCTATTGCTGGTGCATATAGACTTGCTAGATATAATACATCAACATTTAATAATGTTTTTACTGGTGTTCCTATAACTGTATCTGGCTTATTTATTGCTGCTTATTCACTAATTACTATGAGACATACTAAAAAAATGTTGTCTTTATCTATTTTTTTAATTTTAATTTTGTCCTATCTCATGATAAGTAAACTAAGAATCAAAAAAGTTTAATAAGGAATTGTTTTAAAAACAATTCCTTTACTCTGGATCTCTTTCTGAATTATTAAACTGAAGCTCATCTTCTATTTCTGTTCTTATAATATTTTCTTCAATTTTATACTTAATTATTTGACCTTTTAAAATTGAATATTCAAAATATCCATCTGATTCCTTATCAATAGCTTTTATGACCTCATCAATAATTTCTCCAAGCTCACATGCTCTTTTTATGGCATCTTTAACTTCGTTTTTAGTTGCTAGTGCAATAGTATTTAATTCCCCTGCCCCTCCAATTAATAATCTATAAGAATTTACAAGCTGATTCAATAAATCTGTAAGATTCTTTATATCAGAATAATAAAACCTCATAACATCTTTATGTGCCATATAATCACCTTTAGATTTATACTCATACAATAATTATATTAAAGTAATTACATATTATTCATTATTAATATTTATAAAAGCAGCTTCCTCCAATAAATTCCCTTAAAATTGAATTGTCAGGAACGTATTTTGTATCAACTTCCTTGAAAAAGTTCAAAAAGGTTATAAGTCTCTTAGCTTCATAAAATACAGGGCTGTCAATCTTAATTTTTCCAAGCTCCTCTAGTGCAAACTTTTTAAGTACACAAAGCTCATACACTATATTTGAATTAAACATAACATCAGCCTGCTCTTGAAAAACAAATATGTTTTTCTCTTCGCCCCTTTTAATAGATGGCCACATGTTTAATGTTTCTTCTCCGCCATATCCTCTAGATAGAAAATCCCTTACTATTCTCCTTATTATTCTCACATCTGTTGTATGAATTCTATTATGATTATCTAAATTTAATTGTGTTAATGCACTTATATATATTTTAAATTTATTTTCCTTAGGTATTGAAAAAGTGAGCATTTCATTCAATCCATGAATGCCTTCAATAACAACAACACCATTCTTTGGTATTCTTAATTTCTCACCTGTATATTCCCTGCTTCCAGTCTTAAAATTAAAATTTGGAATTTCAACTTCTTCACCTCTCATAAGACTTTCAAGGTTTTCATTAAAAAGTTTTAAATCTAGTGCATAAATTGATTCAAAATCATAATCTCCTGATTCATCTTTAGGCGTGTGAGCTCTATCTACAAAATAATCATCCAGCGAAATAGGTATTGGTACTAATCCATTTACTCTAAGCTGAATACCTAATCTCTTAGAAAAAGTAGTTTTTCCTGAAGATGATGGTCCTGCAATAAGAACAATTTTTACATTTTCTCTTTCGCTTATCATATCAGCAATATAAGCAATCTTTTTTTCATGCAGTGCCTCAGCTACTCTTATTAAGTTAATTATATCTCCATTTTCAACTTTATCATTTAAGCCTCCAACATCTCCAACCTCAAGTATATTGCCCCATCTTTCAGTTTCTCTGAAAATTTTAAAAAGTTTTTGATACTCAATAAATGGAGGCAGTTCATTTATATACTTGTCAGTAGGAAACCTTAATATAAAACCTGGATTATAAAATATTAAATCAAACAAATATATTATTCCTGTAGAATATGCCATAGCTCCATAAAAATAATCATAAATACCATCCAGCTCATACATTTTAAGTCTATCTGTATTTACGTATTTTATAAGTCTCTCCTTATCTTTCATATTGTAAGATTTAAATATTTTTAGTGCTTCTTCTCTTGTAATTGAAGATTTTCTGATTGAAATATCTTTTTTTATTATTTCAATCATCTTATCTTTTATTTTATGAATCTCATCTTCTGTTAAGTCAGTACCTTTATGAATTTCACCATATATTCCCTTATTAATAGAATGTTCTATTGTTATTTCAGCTTCAGGAAATAACTCTCTTACTGCTTTAATTAAAATAAACTGCAGTGTTCTAGAATATGTCTTCATTCCAACTTTATCGCTTATACCTACTAAGCTGAAATTTCCTCCTGCTTCAATCTTTGATGTAAGCTCTAAATAATCTTCATTAAGCTTTGCCATTATCACAGGAAAATCTGTATTATCATAATATTTTTTCACAATGGTATATATCTCTGTACCTTCTTCAACACTTATTTGCTCTCCATTGCTTAAGTTTAAATTATAACTTTCCATTTTGTTACCTCCAATTTGTCATATATGATAATATTTTTTAATCGATTTTTTCGTTAAAAAATATACTTTTTTATTTTTTGTCTATCTTATTATACATAAATATAAATAAAAAGTGTATCCTAATAATTATAATTTCTTATTTTTTTAATTTAAAATTTACATTAAGGAGATATACTTTCCTCGGACACATTTAGTTCCACTTAATTTATAAATGATATCGGTGAGAAGCTTCTTTTAGAAATTTAGTGGAACTTTGTGACCGAGGATAGTATATTACTAAGAAACTTTATTATAAATTAAGGAAGTGGTTACTTTGTTCACAGTACTTTTTAGAACTATTATATTATATTCCATAGTTGTTATTGCTATGAGAATAATGGGAAAAAGACAAATTGGGCAGTTACAGCCCTTTGAACTTGCCATTGCCATAATGACCTCTGAACTTGCTTCGCTGCCCATGCAGGATACAAGAATACCATTAATAGATGGAATTATACCTATATCAACTTTAATACTGCTTCAAGTTATAATTTCTGTAGTTCAGCTTAAAAGCAGCAAAGCTAGAACAATAATATGCGGAAAGCCTAGCATTCTTATAAATGAGGGAAAAATAGATATAAACGAATTAAAAAAACAAATGTTTAACATTAATGATCTTTTAGAAGAAATCAGGCTTCAAGGTTATTATGATTTAGCTGATATTGAGTATGCAATACTTGAAACATGCGGCCAGCTATCTATAATACCAAAACCTCATGCTGCAGAAACCACAA